>NZ_JACETT010000032.1:0-2303 GCF_013912365.1 Thermoactinomyces intermedius | reverse complement strand
GGCACCCGAATTGGAAAAAGTGGATGAAGAAATGGGCGACCAATTGAAAATTGCCAAAGTGAATGTGGACAACAGCCCTGAAACGGCCGGGAAATTCGGAGTCATGAGTGTGCCGACTTTGATGGTGTTCAAAGACGGGGAAATGGTTTCCAAAATGGTCGGGGCTCAACCGAAAGAACAATTGGTGGCCTGGTTGAAAGAATATGTTTGATGGATGTGCATCAGGCGATGCCGGTTGGCGTCGCCTTTTGTTTTTATGTGATCTTAAGCGGTCTCTTGATCAGCCGGACGAAATTCCGGTTCAATTTTGTCTTTATATCTTTTGACATAAACGGATAAAGCAAACAGTGACGGGAAGGTGATTGTAAGTTGTGCTACCAAACTTGAAATCAATAAGACAACAGGATGTGAGTCCGATAATCCAAACACCATGTAAATGGCGATGATGAGCAAAGATCCCGCCAACCAGAAAATAATTGAAAGAGCAAGGTAAGCCCCAAATGCAGCCAGAAGAGAAAGAAAAATTTTTTTGAAAGCTTTTTTCAGCATAACAAAGGCATGTTTAATCGATTGCCAGCTTCTCATTCCGTCTTTTAAAACCAGAACCGAAGATTGAACAGACAAATAAGACAACAAAGCAATCAAGCCGATTGAAAGCAATATGGCTGCCAAAACTGCCAACGGAGGAAAAAATAAAAAGAGAAAAACCACTAAAAAAGTAACCAGCACAGCCGGAATGGACAATAAATAAATACATAAACCGAGTCTTAAAATTTTCCAGTAATTCGGCAACATTTCCTGAAGCAAAACCGGAACGGAAGCTTCACTTTTATAGTGAGCGGAAATGGTCACCGACATAATTCCCCCGCTAAGGGCAGGAGTTAATATGATTAAAATGATGACAGATACAAAAGCCCAGGCTGTTGGTTCTTCGGTTACCGGATCGATATTCACATAGATAAAAAATGTAAAAACCGCCAAGAGCAATGAAACAATCAGATAGGACAGATAAAGGTTCTTTTGGACTTGGTCTTTTAAAAACATATTAAATCACCTACATAAATTTTATGTATTTATTGAGACAGTACAGATCTTTATACTAAAATATGTTGTGTATTTTTTCAAGTTTTATTTCGAATTTTATGAATGATCTGCGTGGAAGATGCGTAATCTTTTTTCGTGAGGAGCGAAGGGTAATATGCTAAACTATAAATAGTTAACTTGGCAAACAGAAAAATGTTTATGGATATAAATGAAATTAAATTCAGGAGGGGGGACTTGTTTGGAGATAAAAGACAAGCTTTCTCTGTTACCGGAGAAACCCGGTTGTTACTTGATGTTAAATCAAGACCGGGAAGTGATTTACGTCGGCAAGGCGAAAAATTTGCGAAACCGGGTCCGTTCTTATTTTACGGGGAGCCATGACGGAAAAACCCAACGCTTGGTGATGGACATCGCCGATTTTGAGTACATTGTCACGTCCAATCACGTGGAGGCTCTGATTTTGGAGCTGAATCTGATCAAAAAACACCGCCCGAAATATAACGTGATGTTAAAAGACGACAAATCGTACCCTTACATCCGGCTGACCAAAGAAAGACATCCCCGCCTGGAAGTGACCCGGAACTTAAAAAAGGATGGTTCCAAGTACTTCGGACCCTATCCCCATGCCGGAGCGGCTCAACACACCAAAAAATTATTGGACCGCTTGTTTCCGCTGCGCAAATGCAAAACCATCCCCAAACGGGTTTGCCTGTATTACCATATGGGACAATGCCTGGCTCCTTGTGAAATGGATGTGGATCCGGACGATTACGAGAAAATAACAAAGAAAATCGTCCGCTTTTTAAACGGGGGCGTCGCGGAACTGAAAAAAGAATTGCAAAGGAAAATGGAAGAAGCGGCGGAAAATTTGGAGTTTGAACAAGCCAAAGAGTACCGGGACCTGCTTTTGGACATTGACTCGACCATCGAAAAACAAAACATTGTCCTTCCTGCTCAACAGAATTTGGACATCTTTGGCTATGCGGCGGAAAAGGGCTGGATGTGTGTCCAAGTGTTTTTTGTGCGCCAGGGAAAATTGATCGAACGGGAAGTATCGGTGTTTCCGCATTACCACGAGGCAGAAGAAGATTTTGTTTCTTTTGTCGCCCAGTTTTATCATGAAATGCCCACACTCCCGAAAGAAATCCATTTGCCTCAAGGAGTGGATCCGGACATTCTCAAAAAAATGCTTCCGGAAGTTCATATTCATGTTCCCCGGCGCGGCAACAAAAAGAATCTGGTGAACATGGCCACCGAAA
>NZ_JACETT010000031.1:0-2508 GCF_013912365.1 Thermoactinomyces intermedius | reverse complement strand
GAACCCAAAGATTATGTACCAAACGATAAGCAAATGGACAAAACAGTACAACGAATTTACTCCTTTTTCAACACAAATGAAAAGATTGTCCAGGGCAATTACACTGAAGATGAATGGATTTCATATTACGAGTCAGCGATTGAACCTGACATCGTACAAATGAGTAATGAATTTACAAGGAAGTTGTTTACCAGGCGAGAAAGAGGATTTGGAAATCGAATTGTGTTTGAAAGCTCTAACCTGACATTTGCAAGCATGGATACAAAATTAAGATTAGTTGAATATGTTGACCGGGCAATCATGAGCCCGAATGAGGTAAGGGAAATCCTTGGTCGTGCCCCATATGAGGGAGGAGATGAAATGATTCGCCGCCTGGATACCAGGCCGGCTGATGAATAATTGAAAGGGGGTGTCGAAGATGGCGAAGATCAAAATTAAGGGGGCTATTGTGTCTAATGACGATAAATGGGCTTATGACTTTTTCGGACTTGAGGCCACAAGCCCCAATGAAGTGGCAGATGCCCTTGAAAAAGCAAATGGCGAACAGTTAGAAGTCTTAATTAACTCCCCTGGCGGTGATGTGTTTGCAGGCTCAGAAATTTACACTTTGCTAAAAGACTACAAAGGGGAGGTGACGATTAAGATTACCGGTGTAGCCGCAAGCATGGGTTCAGTCATTGCGATGGCTGGTGACAAAGTAAAAATAAGCCCAACAGCGCAAATCATGATTCATAATGTGTGGTCTATGGCTGTAGGAGATTATCGAGACATGAAACATGAGTCGGATGTGCTAAAAAATATGAATCGTTCCATTGCTGCGGCATACCAAAATAAAACTGGTTTAAGTGAAAATGAATTGCTTGGTATGATGGATCGCGAAACCTGGATGAATGCCCAGGAAGCGAAGGAAAAAGGGTTTGTTGATGAAATCCTGTTCGAAGAAAAGAACATGCAAATGGTGGCGTGTGCAAGCCATTTGCAACTTTTGCCAAAACAAGTCATTAACAAGCTCCGTAATATGCAAGACAAAATCAAGAACCCGGTTGAATCTTCTAAAGACGAGATTCAATCGGGTATTTTGTTGGTCAAATTTAACTATTTGAAATTAAAAGGAGTGATTTTATGAACCTCGAACAGTATAAGGCTCAACGCAAGGCCTTGATGGATGAAGCAGAATCTTTGATTGAAAAAGGGAAGGCAAATGAAGCAAACGCGAAAATGGAAGAGGTTAAAAAACTTGATGACAAGTGGGAAGAGGTAAAGATTGCAAATGCAAATCTGAATGCATTAAAAGACACTGAGGTTTTTGTTGATCTTGAAAAGAAATCAGCCAAAGTGAAAGGAGAAAGAGAGTTGGAATTTTCGACAAAGGAAGCGAGAAATGTTGATGAGAAAAAGGCGTATGAAAAAGTTTGGGCAAAACACATGATGGGGTTTGCACTTGATCAAAACGAAAGAGAGTTATTCAACAAGTTTAATCCTGACTTCCAAAATGCTTATACCCATGACACCACTAATACCGAAGTATTGATCCCGGAAACAGTTGCAGAAGGAATTTGGAAGCGAGCAGAGGAGAATTACCCGCTCTATGCGGATGCGCGTAAATACAATGTGCGCGGTAAATTTACTATTAAGAAGCATGTGTCAATTGATGCAGGCGATGCGGCATGGTATACGGAAGGAACACCCACTGAAGACGAACAGAATACGTTCGGCGAACTTGTACTTGATGGCCACGAGTTGGCAAAAGCAGTAACGGTTACTTGGAAATTGCAAGCTATGGCAGTAGAAGACTTTATTCCGTTTATCACTGAAGAGCTTGGGGATAGAATCGGGGCTGCATTGGGAATGGCCGCTGCACAAGGGACCGGTGAAGGACAGCCCAGAGGAGTAGAAACGGCCTTGCTCGAAGAGTCTGGAACGCCGCAAGTTGTTACTTATAGTGAAGACGATCCGCTTAGCTATCAGCATTTAACACAAGCCATGGGGCTTATTCACTCTTCATACTTGAGCGGTGCAGCGATTTATGCAAACAACGCAACGATTTGGGGGCAGCTGGCAAACTTGATGGATAATGACGGGCGGCCGTTATTTATTCCTGATGTGACCAGCGGCGGTGTTGGTCGGATGTTTGGTTTGCCGGTCAAGCCAGATGCTGGTGTATCAGAGGGTTCGATCATCATCGGAAATGCCAATCGAGGCCTTGTATTTAATGTCAGCGAACCCATGAGCGTGATGACAGAACAGCATGTAAAATCGCGTACAACTGATTACGCTGCTTATACCGTTGTTGACGGTGATGTGATTGATGAAAAAGCGTTTGCTTTGATCACTGAACCTGTTGCATAAGGGGGAGAGTGACTATGCCAAGATTGAAGGTGAAACGCCGTTTCCGAGATCGGGAGACGTTTAGGTTTTTTAATAAAGGTGAATACTTCGAGCATGAAAGCCAGGAACGGATAAACGAGTTGGTTGACAAAGGTTTTTTGCAAGGGAAGCCTAAGACCA
>NZ_JACETT010000030.1:0-1184 GCF_013912365.1 Thermoactinomyces intermedius | reverse complement strand
GGTGAGGCAACCATTTTGGAACCAGCCGCCGAAGGTGGGGCAGATGATTGGGGTGAAGTCGTAACAAGGTATCCCTACCGGAAGGTGGGGATGGATCACCTCCTTTCTAAGGAGCTCATTTCGAGCAAAAACGATTTTTTCAAAGAGTCATGTCTCACACTCTTTGGTTTTGAGGGAATACGTGAAAACCTCTGTTATCAAAAGATGACAGAGGTTTTTGTTTTTTCCTTTGCAGGGAAAGAAATTCCGTTTAAAATAAACAAATAGAAATATTATAGAAAGTGGAGAGGAAAAACTGAATGGTTGAAGTCTTGAATACTGACTGGGGAAAAGTGTTGCAGGAAGAGTTTGAAAAGCCGTATTTTGAAAAACTGTGGAAATTTGTGATGGAAGAGTATCAGGAGCAGGTTGTTTATCCGAAAAAAGAAGATATTTTTTCTGCATTGCAATTGACTTCTTACCAGGATACAAAAGCGGTGATCCTTGGCCAAGATCCTTATCACGGTCCGGGACAAGCACATGGGCTCAGCTTTTCCGTAAAACCAGGCGTAAAATTACCGCCTTCTTTGAAAAACATCTTTAAAGAATTGAATGATGACCTGGGTTATGATATCCCGAATCACGGCTATTTGGAAAAATGGGCGAAACAAGGGGTTCTGATGTTAAACACGGTGCTCACAGTGAGAGAGAAAAAGCCGAATTCACATAAAGGGAAAGGTTGGGAACAATTTACCGACCAAGTGATAAAAAAACTGAATGAGCGTGAAAAGCCGGTTGTTTTTATTTTATGGGGAAGACATGCTCAAGAGAAGAAAAAATGGATCGACACCACACGGCATTATGTAATTGAGTCGGCGCATCCCAGTCCTTTTTCTGCCCGGAAAGGCTTTTTTGGAAGCAAACCTTTTTCTAAAACCAATGAGATATTACAAAAAATAAATGAGGATCCCATTGATTGGGAAATTCCTTCCTTATAGCCGGTGATCCGCCAGTTTTCTGGCGGATTTTCATTTGCCGAAAACAATTTTTTATAGGAAATAAAAAAAGAACAAAAAAAGGGTTGCATTTATTTTTTATGCATGATATATTACTAAATGTCGCCGCGAGGCGGTGGACAAAAGGAAAACGACGCACCTTGAAAATGAGATATGGAAGAAGCATGACGAGGTTGAAGAGACTCGTAT
>NZ_JACETT010000003.1:0-214703 GCF_013912365.1 Thermoactinomyces intermedius | reverse complement strand
CAATGGGCCCGGATCCGGGCGGCCGAACACTGGCAAGGAGTCCGCCCGCGCTGGTCCAAGAATCAATTCCGGGTGAAAAGCGCTTTCCATCCCGCCTTGGAGCAAACGCTGAACGAACGCGGCAGGTCCATGACCCGTGTCGATTGTTCGATCCGGCGCGGGGTGACAGTGATCATCGGCCCCAATATGGGCGGAAAAACGGTCGCTTTAAAAACATTCGGGTTGATTGCAGTCTTGGCGCAATACGGATTTTTTGTCCCGGCTGCCGGCTGTGAAATGCCTTTGTTTTCCTGGGTTGCCGGTTTGCTCGGTGACGGCCAGGGAATCCGGCAGGGGTTAAGCCGTTTTGGCGCGGAAATGGTCCGGTTTCGTGAGTTGTTGAAGCTTCCGGGAACGGGATTGATGTTGTTGGATGAAACGGGAGGCGGGACCAATCCGGTGGAAGGAGGGGCATTGGCCCGGGCCGTCACGTCGTTCCTTGCCAAAGAGCGGCATTATTCCGTGCATGTGACACATTATCAGGAGGTGCTGGATGTCAAAGGCATCCGCCTGTATCAAGTGGCCGGGATTTCCGGTCAAATGGCGGAAGCCGGTGCATTTTATCCCGACACTCTGGAAGAAAGGATGGATTACCGGCTCATCCCGGTCAAAGAGGGACGAAAAAACATCCCGCATGAAGCCATCCGGATTGCCGAAGTCATCGGCCTGCCTTCCGATATCATCCGGATGGCCAAACAACAAGCGGGGGAGAAAGCGGGGGAAAAACAGTGAATAAATTGAGGTTGGATCCAGAGCAAATCACGCGTGCGCGTCAAGCGGCCAAAGCGATTGCCGACCAAGTGGACCGGTTGGTTTCCGTTCACACCACGGTGGCGGTGGAACGGACGGTATTGCGTTGTTTTGGAATTGACGGGGTGAATGAAGAAGGGGTGCCGTTGGCCAATGTGGTTGTGGATCACTTGTTGGAAAGAGACCAGTTGGAAACGGGAGCCGCTTATTGGGTTTTAAATGCCATGGTGCTCAACGGTTGTCCGGCGCAGTATGTCGCGGAACAAGTGGCGGAGGGAAAGTGGGATTTGGTGCAACTCCGCCGTGTCCCCTTGGCTGAAATTCAGGAAAAAGGAAGGCAAATGGCCGGCCAGGCTCTGGATGAGATTTGGAAAAACCGGATGGAGCGACTAGAGTGGATCAGGAATACCGGGGAGAGAAAAAAGCCTTATTTGTACGTGATTGTGGCAACCGGTGACATTTACGAAGATGTTGTGCAGGCCAAGTCGGCGGCCCGCCAGGGAGCGGATATCATCGCCGTGATCCGCAGCACGGGGCAGAGTTTGCTGGACTATGTGCCTTATGGAGCGACCCGGGAAGGGTACGGGGGGACGTTTGCCACCCAGGAGAATTTCCGAATCATGCGGAAAGCGCTGGATGAAGTCAGCCGGGAAGAGGGGCGGTATATTTATCTGTGCAATTATTGCTCGGGGTTATGCATGCCGGAAATTGCCGCCATGGGAGCGTTTGAACGGTTGGATGTCATGCTGAATGATGCCCTGTACGGGATTTTGTTCCGGGACATCAACATGCAGCGGACCCTGATCGACCAATCGTTTTCCCGCATGATCAACAGTTATGCCGGTATCATGATCAATACCGGGGAAGACAATTATTTGACAACGGCCGATGCCGTCAAAAGCGCGCATACCGTGCTGGCGTCGCAATTCATCAATGAACAGTTGGCTCTGTTGTCGGGACTTCCCCCGGAGCAAATGGGACTCGGGCATGCGTTTGAAATGAATCCGGATCTGGAAGACGGGTTGTTGTGGGAAATTGCCCAGGCCCAGATGGCAAGGCAAATCTTTCCCGATGCCCCCTTGAAATACATGCCGCCGACCAAACACATGACCGGAAATATTTTTAAGGGCCATATTCAAAATGCACTGTTTAATTTGGTTGGCATCATGACGAACCAGGGGGTCCAATTGCTTGGCATGATGACCGAAGCCATGCATACACCGCATATCCATGACCGGCAACTGGCCATCGAAAATGCCCGGTACATTTTTAACAACGCCCGCCATTTGGGAGAAGAAATCTGTTTCCGGCCCGGAGGGCGCATCGAACAAAGAGCCCGCCAGGTTTTGGAGGAAGCGGTGAAATTGTTGGAAGAAATCCGGGAAACCGGCTTGTTTCATGCTTTGGAAAAAGGCATGTTTGCCGATGTGAAACGGTCAAGGACCGGAGGCAAGGGGCTGGAAGGGGTTCTGAAAAAAAACCCTGACTATTATAACCCGGTTGAAGCGGAACTCCGGTCGCGTCTCGGGTTGAAACCAAGGGAGGGGGTTGGACGTTGAAGGCGGATTTGACCTGTGTGAAACCGTATGGCGACACACTGAATGACGGCATGGTCCAGCTGAGTTTCAGCATGACGGTTCCATATGGGGAAGAAGCCCGGGAAGCCGCCAGACAACTGGCGATGAAAATGGGGCTGGATGAACCGCAAGTGTACCATATGAAAGACTTGACGGAAGGTTTCACTTTTTTCATCGTTTACGGAAAGTGCCGCCATTTTGTTGATTTCACGAGCATCCGGGTTCCGAAAGTGGATAGTGTACGCATGGATTTTGATCAGATCAATCAGTATATCCGGGAGAAAATCGGCAGAAAAGTGGTTGTGGTCGGGGCGTGCACCGGAACGGACGCACACACGGTCGGCATTGATGCGATCATGAATATGAAAGGCTATCACGGGGAATACGGACTGGAACGATATCCGGAAATTGAAGCTTACAATCTGGGAAGCCAGGTGGAAAACGAAGTGTTGATGGAAGAAGCTTTAAAGAAAAAGGCCGATGTAATTCTGGTTTCCCAGGTGGTGACCCAAAAAGGGGCCCACATCCAAACCCTTACCGAATTGGTGGAACTGCTGGAAGCGGAAGGGGTGCGGGACCAGTTTATTCTCATATGCGGAGGCCCCCGCATTCATCATGAACTGGCTTTGGAGTTGGGGTTTGATGCCGGTTTCGGTCCCGGCACGTTGGCCCCGGATGTCGCTTCGTACTTTGTGCAGGAACTGGTCCGCCGCCAAAACCGGTCCCGGATGTTGTAAAAGGCTGACGCCAGCGCCAGCCTTTTTCTTTAAAACGAAAATTCGGGAGGGGACAAAGGAATTTCATTTTCCTGGTAAACTTTTCTTACATAGACCAGATAATAGGATCGGAACTCCTTGTTGTTTAAGGGATGAATTTCAATCAATTCTTTTTTCTCCAACTGTTCCATGGCAAAGGAAACCCGCGAATAGGGAAAATCCATTTCCTTGGCCAGACGGAAATGGTTGATAATGAGCCCCCGTGGCGGAATATTCACGCGGAAAATGGTATCTTTTTTAGCGACAGGAGAGGCCAGGCGGCTCAGTTCGTAGTAAACGAATCGTTCGATGGGAGGGAGTTTGTCAACGACAGAATACGGGATTTGAAAAGAATGAGGCTTCATTTTCTCTCTCTCCTATTCTATATAAGCTTAATAATCAAACGGGATGCCACTGGCTTTAATCTCTTGAAAAGAGGATGGAGGCACATTTTGACTCGACAGCATCCGGGAATGATTCACGGGAGAAAGATCTTTGGCCGGTTGCAATTGACCCATGCAATAGGCAAACAACAGGTTTTTGACCAGTCCGGAAAAATTGATGTCTTCCCGGTCTGCCAACTTGAGCAGTTCCAGTTCGACCGCATCTTCGGTATTAAAGGAAACTTGTCTTCTTTCCCTCTTTTTATATTCCCTCATTCACCGAGCGTCTCCTTTCCCAGTGCATAATAACCGAGTGCATTGGCAAATTGCGGATTGTCAAAAGTGGTGGCGTGGATGAAACCCACGTGTTTGAAGGGCTCCACCAATTCCGTTGCCTTTCCGCCGATCAACTCGACCACATCAGTCGTGGACCACATTCCGCCCAAATGTCCGACGATCATGGCTGCCATTTCCTCCGGATCGGCTTCCCGGACATTATCCCATCCTTTTGGCAACGTTCCGCTCTCCCGGTCAATAAAAATCCCGTCTTTAAACGTGGCATAGTTTGTTGTCCGGGCTCCCGGATCCACGATGCGCACCGTTCCCATGCGCCGGTGCACCCAATAGGCCGCTCCTCCCTCAATGGTGATCGCGGCTTTGGTGATATTGATTTTGCGATATGTACCGTTTAAAACCACTTCGTGCTCTCCCTCCAACTTGGCACGAAGCCGCGCTCTTTCATCCTCTTTATACATGTTGATCGGGACCCCGGTGACCAATTTTACATCCCCGATCGCTCCTGCTTTAAACAAAGCCGTCAGGATCAACAATACCGTCTCCACATTGACTTTGCTTTCGGTCATCATCTGCCTTGTGAAAGAGCCTTCCCGCTCTGCCAGCTGCCCGATGAAATACTCCTTCCCTTGATACCGGAGCTCGATATCTTCCTCCAATGTCTGTACAAAAGTTCTTTTTCTCGCTTTTGAAACTTTACTTGGAAATGAGAATTTTTGATTTCCTGTCACTGTTTTTACAAAGGCTCGTCCTGCATCCACAGCAATTAACATAAAAACGCCTCCTGCATCATTTTTGGCAAATGGAGACTGTCGTCATGACATACGTCATTCAATCCGTCCGTCCGGGGACTTCAGTCCGGACAAAAGTCAACGAAACAGGATAACGGGTTGTCGTTTGTCATGACTAGAGTCTGTATAAACGGACCATGAAGGTCCACAGTCCGGACTAGGGTCTATTATAGCGCAAAAAAACGCTTGAAGCATGAAAATATGCTAAAATTGAATAAATATCCATGGAACTGGATGAAGCTGGTTTTGATAAAAATTAATGAATGACTGCTCAGTTTATGATAGAATGTAAACAAACTGAATTGAAAGTAATTTTTGTGTGTTTGCAAAATCTTTTTTCTGAATTAACATAAATAATGGAAAGGGGAGAAAAGGATGTCGATGCTGCAAATTGTGAACCTCTTGGCATTTTTAGGGGTTACCGCTTATGCCGTATACTTATTTGCCAGTGTTGTATACCGGCGGTATCAATATGTGAAATTGGGAAAGCCGGCCGAATTGGATGTGGATTTAAAAACCGGTATCAATCAAGTGCTGGTAAACGTTTTTGGGCAAAGGAAGCTGCTCAAGGATAAAAAAAGCGGGTTCATGCATGTATTGATGTTTTACGGTTTCATTATCATTCAATTTGGAGCGATTGATTTATTCATCAAAGGTTTGGCGCCGGGACATCATCTTCCTGTGCCGGCATATCCGTTTTTTCTGTTCTTGCAGGAACTGACAACATTCATCGTCTTGTTGGCCACCCTGTATGCTTTCTACCGGCGTTATATTGAAAAATTGCCCCGGTTGAAAAGAGGGTTTAAATCCGGGCTCGTGATTATTTTTCTGACCTTATTGATGTCTTCCATTTTATTGTCTGCGGCTTTTGAAAAACTGTGGGCCGGCGAGGGAGTCACTTGGTACACCCCGTTTTCTTCCATCCTTGCCATGCCGTTTATGGATTGGATGAGCGCGGAGGCCGCCAAGGTGCTGTTTTATGTGTTCTGGTGGATGCATGCCTTGGTCTTGCTGACTTTTTTGGTCTACGTCCCGCAATCAAAACATTTCCATTTGTTGGTGGCACCGGTGAATGTTTTCTTGAAACAAAAACAGAAACAGGCACCATCCAAGCTGTCATTAATCGACTTTGAAGATGAATCCGTCGAAGAATACGGAAAAGGAAAAATTGAAGACTTTACCCAAAACCAATTGATCGATTTGTATGCCTGTGTCGAGTGTGGGCGGTGCACCAACATGTGTCCGGCTGCCGGAACGGGAAAAATGTTGTCCCCCATGGATTTGATCGTCAAAATGAGGGACCATTTGACCGCCAAAGGGGCAGCCATTACATCCAAAAGCCCCTGGGTTCCGGAATTTGCTTTTGCCGGCGCGAATCAACAGGCTTTAAACACCGGGGAAGTCAATCTGATCGGGGATGTGATCACCGAGCAGGAACTGTGGGCTTGCACCACTTGCCGCAACTGTGAAGACCAATGCCCGGTGATGAATGAACATGTGGACAAAATCATTGACATGCGGCGTTACCTGGTGATGACGGAAGGGAAAATGAGCCCCGAAGTATCCCGAACTTTCTCAAACATTGAACGTCAGGGGAACCCTTGGGGAATCAGCCGGAAAGACCGGGCCAAATGGATTGAAAATTCGGATGTCCCCGTTCCGACCGTCAAAGAAGAAAAAGAATTCGAGTACCTCTTCTTTGTGGGGTCCATGGGGTCTTATGACAACCGCAGTCAGAAAATCAGCCGGGCTTTGGTGAAATTATTGACTCATGCTGGTGTGAAATTTGCCATTCTCGGGAATAAAGAGAAAAACTCAGGAGACACCCCCCGCCGGTTGGGAAATGAATTTTTGTTCCAACAATTGGCGATGGACAACATTGCTTTGTTCCAGAAACATAAGGTGAAAAAAATCATCACCATCGATCCTCATGCCTATAACGTCTTTAAAAAAGAATACCCCGATCTCGGGCTGGAAGCGGAAGTGTATCACCACACGGAAGTGTTGGCCGAACTCTTGAAACAAGGAAGGATCAAGCCGACCAAAGAAGTTAATGAACGTGTGACATACCATGATTCCTGCTATCTGGGAAGATATAACGGGGTGTTTGATCCCCCACGTTATATCCTGCAGCAAATCCCGGGCATTGAACTGGTGGAAATGAAACGAAACAGAGAAAACGGCATGTGCTGCGGAGCCGGCGGAGGATTGATGTGGCTGGAGGAAACCGAAGGGGTGCGCGTGAATGTCGCCCGCACCGAGCAGGCGCTTGAAGTGAACCCGACCGTGATCGGAAGCGCTTGCCCTTATTGCTTGACCATGTTGTCCGACGGAACCAAAGCCAAAGAAGTGGAAGACAAAGTGCAAACCATGGATGTTGCTGAAATTTTGGCTCTCTCCATTGAGGATGAGCCGGAAGAAGTGGCAGAAGGCGTCCATTGATCAACGAGGGGAAAGCGAATATGGGAAGAAAACTTCCTGTATTCGCTGTCTTCTTCTTTTGAGGAAAAAAAGACAGGAAAGTGAAGCACAAATGCCAAAGATTTTGATCGTGGAGGACGAAGTGGAATTGGCCGGTCTGGTTGCCGGGGAATTGCGCCGCGACAGTTATGACACGTTGGTGGCCCATACGGCCGGCGAAGGATTGGAGCTTTGGAAACAGGAGCAACCGGATCTGGTGATTTTGGATTGGGTGTTGCCGGATATGGAGGGAATCGAGGTCTGCAGAAAAATCCGGCAAAAATCGGTGGTGCCGATTTTGATGTTGACGGCCCGCGGCAGTGAGATGGAGAGGATTTGGGGACTGGATGTCGGTGCGGATGATTATATGACCAAACCTTTCAGCACCGGTGAATTGAGGGCCAGGGTTCGTGCCATGCTCCGCCGAATGGTTTTGATGGAACAGGAGAAGGGAAAACGTGAACAGACCTGTATCGATTACGGGTTTATCCGCATGAATGTGGAGACCCGTGAGGTTTTTTTGGAGGATTCGCTGCTGGAACTCACACCCAAGGAATATGAGTTGTTGCATTTGTTTTTGGCCCACCCGGGCCGGGTGTTCAGCCGGAAATTTTTATTGGAACAAATCTGGGATTTGACTTATGATGGATTTGACCGGACGGTGGATACGCATGTATCGCGTTTGCGAAGAAAATTGGCGCCTTATTCAAAACATATTCTGACGGTATGGGGAATGGGTTATAAGTTTGTGTTAAAGACAGAAAACGGCAAATAACGATTCATCACTGGAGTGAAAAGGTCTCTGCACAGCAGATGACCTTTTTTTAAAAGGGATTCGGGGGTCTCATCTATGCAGTTGAAAAGTTTTCAAAATGCAGGAATCAAGCGGGTGTTGATTGAAACCTTTGCCCCGTTTTTGCTTTTATATGTGCTGATGCTCCTCTGGCAGGTCCGTACTTTTTATGAGTTGGTCTGGATGTATATCTTGACGTTTGTTCCCGAGTTTTGGATGAGTGTCTGGCCGGCCTATCGTTTCAAAAAGGGAGAGAATGCCAAAGAAAGTCTGGCTTTGTGGGCAAAGTTTTTGATCCCTTACCTGACGGGGGTTTTTTGTTTTGAGTGGATCATGGAATGGCTGTTGAAACGGTTGCCCGTTTTCAAAGAATATCCTGTTCTTCTGCCGGACAATCAGGAAGTCTATACGGATTATGTCTGGATTTTGGCCATTGCACTTTTCATCTTGGTTGCCTTCCGCCTGATCTTTTTCCTCCTGGGCGCTATTTGGGAATGGGCATCCGGCCGGCTGGTGCGCCAAATCACCTTATCTCATGTCAATCTGTTTCTTTTTCTGGTGTTTTCCCTGGTTTCTTCTCTCGTTTTTTATACCGTCACCACCTATATCCCGAAAGTGGTCCGGGGCGAAAATGAAACGGTTCAAGTGGCCCGGTGGGCTTCCTACATGATGGAAAACCCCCGGCTTCAGTCGTCGTTGCCCGAGTGGATCCGGCAGGTGGAATCCACAGCATGGAATGAATGGATTTTCCGGTGGTCCCCCTATCAGGTTGAACGGTATTGGACCATTTACAACAGGAAAGGAGAGTTGGTGGCCGACAGCACTTATCCGTTTTTGAAAGAAGCCCTGATCTCTCAAGCGGCCCATCACGAAGAAAAAGCGTTTATCCGGGAGGTGCTGAAGACGCAAAAATTGATCAGCATCCCGTTAAAAAGCGGGAGCCGGTACATGACGGCCGCTCCGGTTTACGGACACGACGGGCGGATTTTGGGCGTGGTCAATCAGATGATCCGCTTTGACGATTTCTTTTACGTGGATGCAGTGGTGCTGACCATGTTCTTTTCATTTTTGTTATCCATTCCGCTGATCCTGTTGACGGTATTGCTCGCATTTGTCATTGCTCTTCCCTTTTCCTATCTTCATGCCCGCTTTGTCACCCGGCGGATCGTCCAGGTGGGGGAAGCGGCCAAAGCCTGGTCCCGGGGAGAGCTTGCCTTCCGGATTCGCGACGAACAAATCGATGAGTTGGGAATCTTGAGCCGCCAGTTGAATCAGCTGGCCGGATCTTTGGAAGAAACGACGCATAAATTGCACAATGAAAAGAGACAAGTGGAGAGTTTATTAAAAAGCAAACAGGAGTTTGTCGCCAACGTTTCCCACGAGTTGAGGAATCCCCTTGCCATTATCCAGGGTTATGTGGAGCAACTGCACATGCAAGACCCGTGGAAGAAGACGAAAGAGGTGCGAATCCTGAAACGGGAAGTCACCCGGTTGCAAAAGATGATTGATGACCTTTTTGTCATTGCCACCGAAGATGAAAAAAAATCGCTTGCTTCTTTTTTGCAGCCGGAAAAAACGCAGGTGGACGGACTCATCAAACAAAGTCATGAAACGTTTTCCCGGATCGCATGGCAAAGCAAAAAAGTAAGTATTTTGTTGGAGATCGAGCCCGAATTGCCCCTGGTCCGGGTCGACCGGAAGAGGTTGTCGCAAATGCTGGACAATCTGATCCGCAATGCATTGCGCTTCACCCCGAGCGGGTCGATGATCAAATTATCGGCAAGGTCGGCGGGAAACCACTGTGTCATCGAAGTGCAGGATACGGGAATGGGGATTTCTGAGGATGAACTTCCGTATATTTTCGAGAGGTATTACCAGGGGAAAACCGGAGGACGGGAACACGGGGCTGGTCTGGGGCTTGCGCTGGTCAAAGAATGGGTGGAGGCCATGGGCGGAAAAATTGAAGTGGAAAGCAAGGCCAATCATGGCACGTTGTTTCGCCTCTGTTTTCCTGCGATCGATTCCGAATAACCGCACACAACGTGCGGATTTTTTTATAGAAAATTTTATTTATGCAGAATAAAGCATTTTATGGTAATAAATAAATTCGATTAACTATTGTTAAAAATAATAATTTCCGGTAAGCTAATGAATGAAGGCGTTTTCAACCATATGCCAGCTTATCGAACGAACGCTCGATAGAATATCTGTTTACCGGAGGTGAAGCGCTTTGTCCGAAACGGTGATTCTGGGTGGTGCACGAACTCCGATCGGGAAACTCGGAGGAGGATTAAAGGATAAAAAAGCGGTGGAATTGGGTGGCACGGCCATCCGGGCCGCTCTGGACAAAAGTGGTGTGCCGGATCAATCGGTGGACGAAGTGATCATGGGGATGGTTTTGCAGGGAGGAGCCGGACAAATTCCCTCCCGCCAGGCCGCACGGCTTGCAGGGTTGAGCTGGGAAGTGGGAACGGAGACGATTAACAAAGTCTGCGCATCCGGTCTTCGCAGTGTGACCCTGGCGGATCAGATTTTGCGGGCCGGTGATGCCGGATTGATGGTGGCCGGCGGCATGGAGAGCATGAGCAATGCGCCTTATGCTTTGCCCGGAGCGCGTTTCGGCCATCGGATGGGCGACGGGAAATTGGTGGATTTGATGGTACATGACGGTTTGTGGTGCGCGTTTCACGATGTTCACATGATCATCCATGGAAGCAATACGGCCAAAGAACAAGATATTTCGCGGGAAGAGCAGGATGAATGGGCTTTGAGAAGCCATGAACGGGCATTAAAAGCCATTCAATCGGGCCTCTTTGCGGAAGAGATCGTTCCGGTCACCGTCAAAACCAGAAAAAGTGAACAGGTCGTGGATCAGGATGAATCGGTCCGGCCGGACACCACATTGGAAAAATTGGCTGCTTTAAAACCCGCTTACCAACAAGACGGCACCATTACCGCCGGAAATGCCCCCGGAGTGAACGACGGTGCTTGTGCATTGGTGGTTTCCACCGCCAAAAAAGCGGAGGAGCTGGGTGTGAAACCATGGGCACGCATCTTGGGGCATGCGTCCGTGGCGATGGAAGCCAAAGACTTTCCCATCACACCGGCATATGCCGTAAGGAAACTGTTAAACAAGCACCAATTGTCGCCTCAGGACATCGATTTGTATGAAATCAACGAAGCATTTGCCGCAGTGGCCCTGGCCAATCAAAAGCTTTTGGGAATCGATGCGGAAAAACTGAATGTCAACGGTGGTGCCGTGGCATTGGGGCATCCCATCGGAGCCAGCGGTGCACGCATTCTTCTCACGCTGATCATGGAATTAAGACGTCGCGGCGGAGGATTGGGGGTTGCCGCCATTTGCAGCGGAGCAGCCCAAGGAGACGCCGTCTTGGTCCGGGTGGATGGATAGAAAGGGAGTGAAATGATGGAAATCAAACGGATAGCAGTGATCGGTGCCGGGCAGATGGGAAGCGGAATTGCCCAAGTGGCTGCCCAATCCGGTTTTTCCGTTTCTTTGCATGACGTGGCTGAAGAGCAGGTGAAAAAAGGACTGGCGCGGATTGAAGGCCTCTTGGAAAAAGGAGTGGCGAAAGGGAAGTGGACCAAGGAAGAAAAAGAGGCAGTGTTGTCACGGATCCAAACCACTGCCGACTTGCAGGAAGCGGTCAAGGATGCGGATCTGGTGATTGAAGCCGTGGTGGAAAACATGGAAGTCAAAACCGATTTGTTCCGCCAGTTGGACCAATACAGTCCGAAGCATGCGATTTTGGCCAGCAATACTTCTTCCCTGCCCATCACAGAAATTGCCGCAGCGACTTCCCGCCCCGAATCGGTCATTGGCATGCATTTTATGAACCCGGTTCCGGTGATGAAATTGGTGGAAGTGATCCGGGGATTGGCCACAGCGGATGAAGTGAATGAAACCGTGAGGAATTTGGCGGAAACGATGGGGAAAGTTCCGGTGGAAGTCAACGATTTTCCGGGCTTTGTGTCCAACCGCATCCTGATGCCGATGATTAATGAAGCCATTTATGCCGTGTATGAAGGCGTGGCTTCGCCCGAGGATGTGGACACCGTCATGAAACTGGGGATGAACCATCCGATGGGGCCGCTGACTTTGGCGGATTTTATCGGATTGGACACCTGCCTTTATATCATGGAAACCTTGTATGAAGGGTTTGGCGACAGCAAATACCGCCCGTGCCCTCTGTTGAGAAAATATGTGAAAGCCGGCTGGCTCGGAAAGAAAAGCGGCCGCGGTTTTTATCAATATGACAATGAAAAATAGAGAAAAAGCATCCTGAATTTTCATTTTCATGGAGTGGAGTGATCCTCATGCGGCTTTATTTTACAGCTGAGCAAGAAATGATGCGCAAGATGGTGCGGGACTTTGCAGAAACGGAAATCACTCCGTTGGTCAACCGGATGGATGAAGAAGACCGGTTTCCGAGAGAAATTGTTAATAAAATGGCACAACTCGGTTTGATGGGAATTCCGATTCCCGAGGAGTGGGGAGGAGCAGGAGCGGATTTTATTTCTTACATCCTTGCACTGGAAGAGATCTCGAAAGTCAGTGCCACGGTGGGTGTGATTTTGTCGGTTCATACTTCCGTCGGCACGATGCCGATTTTGACATACGGAAATGAGGAACAGAAAAAGAAATATGTTCCCCGGCTGGCTTCCGGCGAGTATCTCGGGGCTTTTGCCCTGACCGAACCCCAGGCCGGCTCGGAGGCTTCCAATCTTCGGACCAGTGCCCGGAAAGCAGGAGACAAATATATTTTGAACGGAAACAAGATCTTCATCACCAACAGTGGGGAAGCGGATGTTTATGTCACGTTCGCCGTGACCGACTCCGGCAAGGGTTCCAAAGGGATTTCCGCCTTTATTGTGGAGAAAGACACCCCCGGCTTCCGTGTCGGGAAAAAGGAGAAAAAGATGGGCTTAAACGGCTCCAATACATGCGAGCTGATTTTTGAAGACGCGGAAGTACCGGCAGAAAACCTGCTGGGACGCGAAGGTCAGGGGTATGAAGTGGCGTTGTCCAACCTGGCGGGAGGACGGATCGGCATTGCCGCCCAGGCAATCGGAATTGCCCAAAGAGCGATGCAGGAAGCCCTTTCTTATGCCAAAGAGCGGAATCAATTCGGGAAACCGATTGCGAAAAAGCAAGCCATTCAATTTAAGCTGGCTGACATGGCCACGCAAATTGAGGCGGCCCGTCTCTTGATTTACCGGGCAGCGGAGAAAAGGCAAAAAGGAAAACCGTGCAAGAAAGAGGCATCCATGGCCAAGATGTTTGCATCGGATACGGCCATGAAGGTGACCACCGAAGCGGTCCAAATCTTCGGGGGATATGGTTATACGCGCGAGTATCCGGTCGAAAGATTATTTCGTGATGCGAAAATTACGCAAATTTATGAAGGCACCAATGAAATTCAACGGATTGTGGTCGCCGGCGAACTGTTAAACGGTTAGAAAACGATGATGGATGGGAGTGAAACCCGATGGAGTTTCAGTTGAGTGAAGAGCATGAAATGATGCGCAAGATGGTGCGTGATTTTGCATTAAAAGAAGTGGCCCCGTCTGCAGCCGAACGGGATGAACAAGAGCGTTTCGACCGTACCATTTTCGAAAAAATGGCAACGCTCGGCCTGACGGGCATTCCCTTCCCCGAAGAATACGGCGGGGGCGGAGCGGACTTTTTGAGTTATGTGATTGCCGTGGAAGAGTTATCCCGGGTTTGCGCGTCCACCGGAGTGACCTTGTCGGCGCACATCTCCTTGGCCAGCTGGCCGATCTTTAAGTTCGGTACCCCGGAACAAAAAGAACGGTTTTTGCGTCCGTTGGCCGAAGGAAAGAAGTTGGGGGCTTTCGGTTTGACCGAACCGGGTTCCGGTTCCGATGCGGCGGCCATGAAAACCACTGCCGTCCGCGATGGGGATGAGTATGTTTTAAACGGCAGCAAAATTTTTATCACCAACGGGGGAGAAGCTGAGATCTATGTCGTTTTTGCCTTGACGGATCCGTCGCTGAAACATAAGGGGACCACGGCATTCATTGTGGAAAAAGGGACTCCCGGCTTCTCCATCGGCAAAAAAGAAAAGAAATTGGGGATCCGGTCATCCCCAACCACGGAAATTTTGTTTGAAGACTGCCGGATTCCGGTGAGCCAGCGTTTGGGGGAAGAAGGGGAAGGATTTAAAATCGCCATGATGACGCTCGATGGCGGACGGAACGGGATCGCCGCCCAAGCGGTGGGAATTGCGCAGGGTGCTTTGGACGAGGCGCTTTTTTATGCCAAAGAGCGGCATCAATTCGGGAAACCGATCGCGAAAAAGCAAGCCATTCAATTTAAACTGGCCGATATGGCCACCCAGATCGAAGCGGCCCGCCTTTTGACCTACCAAGCCGCTTGGAGAGAATCCGAAGGTATTCCTTACGGAAAGGCATCGGCCATGGCCAAATTGTTTGCCGGGGATGTTGCCATGCAAGTCACGACGGAAGCCGTTCAAATCTTCGGTGGCTATGGGTACACCCGTGAATATCCGGTGGAGCGCATGATGCGCGACGCAAAAATCACACAAATTTATGAAGGAACGAATGAAATCCAACGTGTCGTGATCTCAAACCACTTGTTAAAAGAATAAACCGTCTCCGGGAGGGGGAGTGATGGAGAGCTGGATCCAAGCCATCAGGCAAAAAAACAAGCGGCAGATTGCCCGCCTGATCACACGGATTGAAAATCAAGATCCGGATGCGGACAAATGGATGGAAGCGATTTATCCCAACACCGGAAATGCATACATTGTCGGAATCACCGGTTCACCGGGGGCCGGCAAAAGCACATTGTTGGACGAAGCCATCTCTTTTTTGCGACGCCAAAACTTGACGGTCGGGGTCATCTCCATTGACCCCTCCAGCCCCTATACGGGCGGGGCCATTCTGGGGGACCGGGTGAGAATGACCCGCCATTCCCTGGATGAGGGGGTTTTTATCCGGAGCATGGGAAGCCGCGGGTCTTTGGGCGGCATTTCCAAATCCGCCGGAGACGCCGTCAAAATTTTGGATGCCGCCGGCTATGACCTGATTTTATTGGAGACGGTGGGAGTGGGGCAGGCCGAACTGGATGTGATGCATGTGACCGATACCGTGTGCCTGGTTCTCAATCCGACCGCCGGGGATGTCATTCAGGTGTTTAAAGCCGGAATCATGGAAATTGCCGATTTGTTTGTCATCAATAAAGCCGATTTGCCGGGAGCCGGACGCCTGGAATCCGAGATCAACGATTTGCTCGATTTGTCGAAGCAAAAGGCCGGTTGCTGGTACCCCCCCATTGTCCGGACGATTGCGACGCGGGGGGAAGGAATTGAGAAGTGGTGGGAAGCGATCGGACGGCATCGCCGCCATCTGGAAGAAAACGGGGAATTGAAAAGGAAGCGGAAGAAACAGTTGGAGCTGGAAACCCGCCAAATCATTGAAGAATGGGTCCGGCGCCGCTTGGAGAGGGCATGGAGGAGTCCGGATTGGAAAAAAGATTTGCAAAAGCTGGAATCCCGCGAGATCAGTCCGCGGAAGCTGGCTGAAAAATGGATCGGGACATTGGGGAGGGGAGCCTGTGAAGAAACATTCCAAACTGATTCCTTCGATGATTAAAAATGAGCGCTTGATCGAACAAAGGCGGGAGCAGATCATCGAAGGGGCGGTTCGGTTATTCGTGGAAAAAGGCTTTCACAAAACCACCACTCGCGAGATTGCCAGAGAATGCGGACTGTCGATCGGGACCATGTATGAATACATTCAAAGCAAAGAAGACGTTCTTTATCTGGTCTGTGAGCATATCCATTCCAAATTGGAGAGCCGGTTGCTGAAAGTCATGAACGAAGAAGATACCGGAATGGAATCTTTGCAAAAAAGCTTGAAACAATTGTTCCGCGTCATGGATGAGATGCGCTCCTTGGTTCTTTTGATTTATCAAGAAACCAAATCCTTGCCCAAAGACAAGATGAAATATGTATTGAAAAAAGAAGAAGACATCACCAATTTATTTTCCCGAATTTTAGAAAAAGGAATGGACGACGGAACCATCCGAATCGATCCTTCCTCCATCAAGTTGATGGCCCACAACATCATGGTGATCGGCCAAATGTGGACCTTTCGCCACTGGGCGTTGGGGCGCGAATATGATGTGGAAGAATACACAAAGCGGCAAATGGCTTTGTTGTTGGGAGAATTTACAGCAGGAGGCGATCGGGATGCAGGGGATTAAAACCAAGTATGCCATTCGGTTTGTGACCGCTGCGAGCTTGTTTGACGGACACGATGCTTCGATCAATTTATTCCGCCGCTTGTTGCAACAGGCCGGAGTGGAAGTGATTCATCTCGGTCACAATCGGTCCGTGGATGAGATTGTGGAGGCCGCCATTCAGGAAGATGTGCAGGGGATCGCGGTTTCTTCGTATCAAGGCGGGCACATGGAATTTTTTAAATATATGATCGATTTGCTCAGAAAACGCGGCGCCGGCCATATTCAAGTGTTCGGCGGCGGGGGAGGCGTGATCGTTCCGCGGGAAATCAAGGAACTGGAAGAGTATGGCGTCCGGAAAATCTTTTCCCCGCAAGACGGGAGAAAGATGGGATTGGAAGGCATGATCCAAACCATGGTGGAGGCGACGGATTTCCCCACGGTTCGCGACATTTCCCGGGAAATGAGTCGTGCCAAGAAAGGGGATAAACAAGCGATTTCCCGCTTGATCACCTGGGTGGAGGATGATCCTGACCAGCGGGCAAGGCTGGGGGAACAGTTATCCAAAGAATTGCAGGGATTTGTTCCGGTCATCGGGATCACCGGGACGGGGGGAGCCGGGAAAAGTTCATTGACCGATGAATTGGTCCGGCGTTTTATCCATGACTTTGAAGACAAAAAAATTGCGATTTTGTCCGTCGACCCCTCCAAGCAAAAAACGGGAGGCGCGTTGTTGGGGGACCGGATCCGCATGAATTCCGTCCATCATCCCAGGGTTTACCTGCGAAGCTTGGCCACCCGGAAAACCCGGTCGGAATTAAGCGGCGGAATCAAAGAAGCGATTCAAATCTTGAAAGTGGCCGGATATGATCTGGTGATTGTCGAAACCAGCGGAATCGGGCAGGGAAATGCCGATGTGGTCGAAGTGAGCGACTTTTCCGTTTATGTGATGACATCGGAATTCGGTGCACCTTCCCAGCTGGAAAAAATTGAAATGCTGGATTATGCCGACATGGTGGCCATCAACAAATTTGACCGGAAAGGATCGCAAGATGCCCTCAGAGACGTGAAAAAACAATACCGCCGCAATCATCAGTTGTTTGATGCCGATGATGAGGAAATTCCGGTTTATGGCACGATGGCTTCCCGGTTTAATGACCCCGGAACCAACCGGTTTTACCAGGAAATGATCCGGAAATTGAATGAAAAGTTTGATCTCGGTTGGGAATCCAAAATAAAAGCACCGGTTTCGGAAATGGATATCCATCACATCATCCCTCCGGAAAGAAGCCATTATTTACGGGAAATTGCGGCAACCGTCCGGAAATACCACCAAGAGACGGAAGCGCAGGCCAAACTGGCCACAAAACTTTATCAATTAAATGGAAGTCTTCAGTGTATGAAGGAAGAAGCCGCCGCGGAAGACAGCCTGACTGAACGCTTTAAAGAAACCATTCAAAAAATTGAGGAACGCCTCACCCCGGAGAACCGGAAGTTGCTGGATGAATGGGAAGCGTTGGCCGATGCCTACCGGCAGGATCGATTCACCATCAAGGTGCGCAACAAGACAAAGGAGATTCCTCTTTATTCCAAAACGTTGGCCGGAAGCAAAATCCCCAAAGTGGCCTTGCCCCGGTTTGAGGATTGGGGAGAGCGTTTACGCTTTTTGCGCAAGGAAAACGTTCCGGGGAGATTCCCGTTTACGGCCGGTGTGTTCCCGTTTAAAAGAACGGATGAAGACCCGAAACGGCAGTTTGCGGGAGAAGGGACGCCTGAACGCACCAACCGGCGTTTTCACTACTTGTCAAAAAACGATCAGGCCAAGCGGTTGTCCACTGCTTTTGACAGTGTGACCCTTTACGGGGAAGATCCGGACGAACGCCCGGACATTTACGGAAAAGTGGGGGAATCCGGCGTCAGTGTCTGTACCTTGGAAGATATGAAAAGATTGTTTGAAGGCTTTGACCTTTGTGCTCCGAACACCAGTGTGTCCATGACGATCAACGGACCGGCCCCCATTCTTTTGGCCATGTATTTCAATACCGCGATTGAGCAACAGATGGAACAATTCCGCAAACGGGAAGGACGGGAGCCCACGGCTGAAGAGGCGGAGGAAATCAAGAATGAGACACTGAAAAAGGTGCGTGGAACCGTTCAAGCGGATATCCTGAAAGAAGACCAGGGACAAAACACCTGCATTTTCTCCACCGATTTTGCATTGAAAATGATGGGGGACATCCAGGAGTACTTTATTGAAAAAGGCATCCGAAATTATTATTCGGTCAGCATCAGCGGTTATCACATTGCCGAAGCCGGCGCCAATCCCATTACCCAGCTGGCTTTCACGCTCGCCAATGCCTTTACCTATGTGGAGTATTATTTGAGCCGCGGAATGAAAATTGATGAATTTGCCCCGAATCTTTCCTTCTTCTTCAGTAACGGATTGGATGCGGAGTATGCCGTGATCGGCCGGGTGGCGCGCCGGATTTGGGCCATTGTGATGAAGCATTTGTACGGAGCCAATGAGCGGAGCCAGAAATTAAAGTATCATATTCAAACCTCGGGCCGTTCCCTGCATGCGCAAGAAATGGACTTTAATGACATCCGGACGACGTTGCAGGCATTGATGGCCATTTATGACCAATGCAATTCGTTGCACACCAATGCTTATGATGAAGCGATCACCACACCGACCGAAGAATCGGTCCGCCGGGCCATGGCCATTCAGTTGATCATCATGAAGGAACTGGGGCTTGCCAAAAATGAAAATCCTTTGCAAGGCTCCTTCATCATTGATGAACTGACTGATTTGGTGGAAGAGGCCGTCCTCTGCGAATTTGAGCGGATCAGTGACCGCGGGGGCGTGCTGGGAGCCATGGAAACCCAGTATCAACGGGGGAAAATTCAAGAGGAATCCTTGCTGTATGAAACGAAAAAACATTCCGGCGAGTTGCCGATCATCGGCGTGAATACCTTTGAAAACCCCAATCCCCCGGAAGATGTGGAAGTTCCGCTCAGCAGGGCCGCCAAAGAGGAAAAAGACCTGCAAATCCGCCGCCTTCGTGAGTTTCAGGAAAAACACCGGGAAGAGGCAAAAGTTGCGCTGGAGCGTTTGAAAAAAACGGCCCGCGAAAACGGAAACATTTTTGCTGAGCTGATGGAAACCGTAAAAGTGGCAAGCTTGGGCCAAATCACCCGTGCTTTGTATGAGGTGGGCGGCCAGTACCGCCGGAATATGTAAAGGTTTTCACGCCTGGGATGGAGACGTTTGCCGCTCCATCTCTTTTTTGCGCCGGCCGGATTTGGATGTTTATGGTTGACTTCACCTGTTTTTTGGATAAAATAGTTGTACTAGAAACAGGATATACGGTCTTCACCTCTGGATGGAAGGATGTGTCCGAATTTGAGTGACAATCTCGCTGTGGAAAGAGTGCGAGAGACTGCCATGGTTGACTTGGCTTACGACCTTTTGAAAAAAAAGGGAGAAGCAATGCTGTACCGGGATATCATGGACGAAGTTTCGAGCATGAAAGGGTTTACAAAGGAAGAAGCCGAGCATTACATCGCCCAGCTTTACACCGAAATCAACATTGACGGAAGGTTTGTCTGTGTCGGCCGCAATTTGTGGGGATTGAGGGAATGGTACCCGACGGACCAGGCGACGGATTCCGCGGTTGCAGCCAACGTCAAAGAAGACGACGAATATCATGACCTTGATGAAGACCTGTTTGATGAGGAAGAAGAAGAGTTGGGCGAGATCGAAGATACAGAAGATGAATTTGCAATGGATGAGGAAGATAATGGATTTGACGACGGGGATGAAGTGATTTAGTTGCTTGACAATCGTCATTTCCTGCGATAAATTATTTTTTGGGCTCGTTATGAACGGAAATAAAAGAGCGCCCCTTGATTGGGGGCGCTCTTTTCTATTTTGCGAAAAGAAAGGGCATCCTTGTTTATAGGAGGAAGATAAAAATGGCGAAATATATCTTTGTTACTGGTGGTGTGGTTTCTTCTCTGGGGAAAGGGATTACCGCATCTTCCCTGGGAAGATTGTTAAAAAACAGAGGACTGAAAATTACCATTCAAAAATTCGATCCTTATATCAACGTGGACCCGGGAACCATGAGTCCTTACCAGCACGGCGAGGTGTTCGTCACGGACGACGGGGCGGAAACGGACTTGGATTTGGGCCACTATGAGCGATTTATCGATATTAATTTGACGAAAAACAGCAATGTGACGACGGGGAAAATTTATTCATCCGTCATTAACAAAGAACGCCGCGGGGATTACTTGGGGGGAACGGTTCAGGTTATCCCTCACATTACCAATGAAATCAAAGACCGGGTCTTCCGTGCGGCCCGCGAGACGGGCGCCGACGTGGTAATCACGGAGATCGGCGGTACTGTCGGCGACATCGAAAGCTTGCCTTTTTTGGAAGCCATCCGTCAAATCAAAAGCGATGTCGGCCGGGAACATGTCATGTATATTCACTGCACCCTGGTGCCGATGATGCGGGCCAGCGGCGAATTGAAAACGAAACCGACCCAGCACAGTGTGAAGGAACTGCGCAGTCTCGGCATTCAACCTGATGTGATCGTTTGCCGGACCGAATATCCTCTCTCGGAAGAACTGAAAAATAAAATCGCCTTATTCTGTGACATCGATCGTGAAGCGGTGATTGAAGTACGCGATGCCGAAACCCTTTATGAGGTCCCGCTGATGATCCAGGAGCAAGGACTGGATGAAATTGTGGTCAAGCGGTTGGGCTTGAAATGCGGACCGGCGGAAATGTCCGAATGGTTGGAGCTGGTCAACAAAGTGAAAAACCTGACCCATCAGACACGCATTGCCATCGTCGGAAAATACGTGGCTTTGCATGATGCTTACATGAGCGTGGTTGAAGCATTGCGTCATGCCGGCTTTGACCGGGATACGGAGATTGACATCAAATGGGTCAATTCGGAAGACGTGTCCGATTCCAATGTCCATGTTCTTCTCGGGGATGTGGACGGTATTCTGGTTCCGGGCGGATTTGGCGACCGCGGAATTGAAGGAAAAATCTCGGCCATCCGGTACGCAAGGGAACAGCGGATTCCTTTCCTCGGCATTTGTTTGGGCATGCAGATGGTTTGCGTGGAAGGCGCCCGGAACATCCTGAAACTGGAAGGGGCCCACAGCGCGGAATTTGATGCATCGACGCCGCATCCGATTATTGATTTATTGCCGGAACAAAAGACAATCGAAGAAAAAGGCGGCACCATGCGCCGTGGCTTGTATCCGTGCAAGTTGGTTCCCGACAGCCTCGCGCATCAGGCATACGGATCGGATTTGGTGTATGAACGCCATCGCCATCGTTATGAATTCAACAATGAATACCGGAAAGCGTTGGAGGAAGTGGGATACGTGTTCTCGGGAACTTCCCCGGACGGCAGACTGGTCGAGATTGTGGAGTACAAAGATCATCCGTGGTTTGTGGCTGCTCAGTTCCATCCGGAATTTGTATCACGTCCGACGCGGCCGCAACCGTTGTTCCGTGAATTTGTAAAAGCGGCGCTTCAAATGCATTTAAAACCGCAAGTGGAAGTTTGAGGCGAAAAACCCGGCTCTGAAACCAGCCGGGTCTTTTCTTGCACAGGGATTCGCAAACATTGATTATTTTCTGTATAATGAAAATAATCAGATCAAAAGTGCGGGGGTGCTTCCGGATTGAAGACACAACTGCAAAACGAAGTGAAGCCGGTCAGGCAGAAAAGTGATACCGCTTTCAAACATGTGGTTTCTTTTTTATTCATGATTGCCTTGACGGCCGTTTCGTTTCTGGCCGTGATCAATCAATGGTTCAGTTTGCAGGGAACGCTCTTTGTGATCGTTTTTTTGGCGGCCGTTCAAGTGATTTTGCAGCTTTATATTTTCATGCATCTCGATCAAAAAGGGTACGGGATGATGAGGATTTTCATCTTTTTTGGCCTGTTGTGCGGAACGGTTTGTGCCGTGGGGATTCTTCTCATGTAACGGGGAAGGCGTGTTCATCAAATGGTTAAAAAAGGATTGGATTCAGCGTTGTATTCGCTTTGCAGGCTGGTATAATTTTGTGATGTTTGGAGCTGTCATGTGATATGACAGCTCTTTTTATTTTCGGGGACTTTTATTATCGGTTCTTTTTGCGCAAATTAGAGACAACGGGAGGGACAGGAATGGAATTTGCAAAAGCCGCACCATCACAAACAGATAAAGTTTTCCAAGTGTACAAAGAAGCCACCAAAATCATGAATGCCAACAATATCTATCAGTGGTCTGAAAATTATCCGGGCCGGGAGGACATTGAAAAGGATATCCAAAGCGGAAATTTATATGTGCTCACAAGCGAAGGGGATATCGTTGCTTGCGTTGTGTTGGATCAACATCAGGAGCCGGAATATGAGCAAATTCCGTGGGAAGATTCATCCGGCCGGTTTTTGGTTGTTCACCGGCTTTGTGTGAACCCGAAGTACCAAGGAAAAGGAATTTCACGCACTTTGCTGGCCGAAATCGAACGATTTGCCAAAAAAGAAGGGTATGCCAGCATCCGGCTGGATACCCAGATGATCAATGAAAAAGCCATGTATTTGTATGAATCTTGCGGCTATAAAAAAAGAGGCAAATTTTATTTTCCCCGTCATGATGAGCCGTACATGGCTTTTGAAAAACGGGTGACTTAGGAACAAGCAGCAGGTTTCACGAGGTGGAACCTGCTTTTTTATTGACGGGATTTTTCAAGTTCTTGCTGATAAATCGACAACTTGCTGTAAATCGCTTTGATGAGCGGCAAACGGGCATCTTCGGGTGCCATTTTGAGCAAGGCCCCGTGGAAATGGTCGGATTCCACCGGTTTTCCTTTTTCCATGTCCCTCAACATGGAAGATTTCATGCTTGGGGAAAGGGATTCCATGTTGTGAAGGATTTTTCCGGCCAGAGAGGTCGGGATTTCCGGTTCTTGATGACGGGCAACCGAGACAATCTCCTCCAGCAGCTGATGGTACATTTCTTTCCCGTAAGGTGCGGAAAGGATCGGACCGATGCTGCTGTTCATCAGGCAGGTCATTCCGCTCATGGCGCTGATGAAAATATATTTTTGCCACATTTCAATCCGGATTTTTTGGCTGTACCTCGCGTCAAAACCGGCACCGTCAAACAACGCCTGGATGTCAAGGATCCGTTGGGTCACATCTCCGTTTAATTCGCCGTAAACGATTTCATGTTGCGGGCTGTATTGTTCAATCTCCCCTTGGGCATTCAAAGTGGATTCAATAAAGCATAATCCGCCCAAAATTTTTTCCGCCCCGAATTCATTTTGTAACTGCTGAATGTGAACGATTCCGTTTAACAGGGGAAGAATGGTGGAGTTTTCCCCGACATACGGCTTTATATCATTGATCGTCTCCGTTAAGTGATAAGCTTTGACCGAGAGGATGATCAGATCAAAAGCGGGGACCGGTTGCCCGACGGTCAGGGTTTTCACTTTTAATTTGGCATTGCCGTTGACGCTTTTGATCATCAACCCGTTCTGCTCCAATTGTTCTTGTCTTTTCTTCCGCACCAGGAAGGTGACATCTTCTCCTTTTTCGACCAGCCTTCCTCCGAAGTATCCGCCTACCGCACCGGCACCAACCATCAAAACGCGCATCGTATTCCTCCTTTTACCAGACAAGGATCCTCTTGTACAGTTATTGTATCAAAGGTCCGGGTGAGGAACCCAGACCTTTGTCTGCCGATTAATAATGATATGTATTTTGGGCATTTTTCATTAATTGGAGAAACTGGCTTTTGACACTGTGATAGCCGATTTGGTACCATCCGTTTTTCGGATCCCACTTGCCGTATATTTGGACGGCACTTTTAATTTTCTTTAAATCCTGCGGAACCAACAGTTTCATTGTATATTCTTTTTGGGAAGGTTTGTATTTTGTGAATCGTGTTTTGTAAATGGAAAGAAAATATAATGTTTTTTCGCCCTGGATTTTGCCTTCTTCCTCAAATTCGCTCAAGACTTTACCCAGCATCCTGTGATCCGGATGGTAATCATCGATGCTCATTGTCCGGAATTGGGCGTCCGGAAAACGTTGCAAAAGCTCGTCCATGATGTCGCGAATCTCTTGTTCCTGTTCTTCAAACCGGTCGTTTTCAAGATCGTAAACATGGACGTGATCATCAGAAATCCCCAAAAGTTTGGCCGACTCTTTGAATTCCCGGACCCGGGCTTTTCCCACATCGTCCACGGTGAGATACAGATCCTGGTAGTGTTCTTTTTCCGGGTCATGATACCGCTTGTGCAGAGGGCAATAAACCGGCGTTTTAAAGAGGAAGGGCTCTTGGTCGGAGTCTTTGAAACCGTTGATCAAAAAGCGTGCGCGGGAGTGGCCGCCGGGACTCATCAATACCAGATGCACATCATAGCGCAGGCGGATGTGATTGACGATGTCGACGCCCATGGACAACAATTCATCATCGGCATGAGGGACCAAATACACCACTTGCGGCTGGTGTGACAGGTCGGATCCGTCCCCGCTTAACGCATGCAGTTCCTGATCCTCCAAGGCGGATACATGCTGAAAAATGAAAAAAGCGGAGAATATAAGAACGGCCAGCCCGGTGATGATGGGAAACCATTTCCGTTTCATGAATGTCTGCACCTACTTTGTCCATATAAAACTCTTTTGCGATGAATTTATTATACGATGAAAAGAGTCCCTCTTTTATAAGCTCATTTTAAAATTTCAAGGCATTTTCGGGGGAGGGGGGTGCCGCATTTTTCGCCAAGAAGCAGGAAATAAGTGAAGGAATCGATAAATATTAGTCATAAATCCCTTTTGATGTCCGAAGATGCAAAATGGAAGCGGGGTTTGCAGGGAACGGATCTGAGAGGAGGCAAGGTGATATGGATAAAAAAATACTTGTGGTGGATGATCAATACGGAATCCGGCTTTTGCTTCAGGAAGTGTTCTCCAAGGAAAATGTACATATTTTTCAGGCTTCCAACGGAAAACAGGCACTCGAAATCATACAAGCGGAAAAGCCGGACCTCATATTATTGGATATGAAGATGCCGGGGATGGATGGTTTGGAACTGTTAAGGCGTTTGCGGAAGTTTAACACCGAATCGAAGGTGATTATGATGACGGCTTACGGGGAACTGGATATGGTTGCCGAGGCCAGCCGTCTCGGGGCGCTCACCCATTTTACCAAGCCGTTTGACATTGAAGAGCTGCGCACGGAAGTGTTAAAGCAACTGGCATCATAATGAGAATAAAGGGGATCAGCAGGATGGAAGCAAAAATTCGCTTGCGGATGAGTCAGTCGGATGCACATTACGGGGGCAATCTGGTGGATGGGGCCCGGGTGATGGCTTTGTTCGGGGATGCCGCGACGGAATTGTTGATACGCCATGATGGAGACGAAGGGTTGTTTGTGGCTTATGATCAAGTCGAATTTTTGGCCCCTGTTCATGCCGGCGATTTTATCGAAGTGACCGGACGGATCGTCAAAGTGGGAAACACGAGCCGGAAAATGACCTTTGAAGCGGTCAAGGTCATTGAAGGCGGCATTGATCCCGCTTGCCCGTCCCGTGCCCGGGTGCTCAGGGAGCCGGTGGTGGTTGCCAGAGCTTCCGGAACTTGTGTGGTTCCGAAAAAGAACCAGACCGGATCATCGGTTTGAAGGAGGGAGCCGGTTTGCAAAAGCTGATCATTACGGCGGCGTTGGTGGGGGCGGAAGTGATGAAAGAGGACACCCCCCATCTTCCGGTCACGGCGGATGAAATTGCCGCTCAAGCCGAAGAAGTGAGAGAGGCGGGCGCATCGATCGTCCATCTTCATGTCCGTGACGAAAACGGACATCCCAGCCAGGATCGTTCGCTTTATCAGGAAGCGATCGAAAAAATTCAAAAACGGACCGACCTCATTGTGCAAGTTTCCACGGGCGGGGCGGTGGGGATGTCTCCGGATGAGAGATTGCAACCCCTTTCCCTGCGTCCGGAGATGGCCACGTTGACAACGGGAACCGTCAATTTCGGACGGGAAGTGTTCATGAATTCTCCCTCGCAACTGATCCGGTTTGCGGAGGAATTTGAACGGTACGGGGTCCGGCCTGAATTTGAAATCTTTGATGTGGGAATGATAGCTAATGCCTTGAAGCTTGTGAAAGACGGGTATTTTACCGGTCATCTTCATTTTGATTTCGTGATGGGGGTACCCGGTGCGATTCCGGCCACGGCGGAAAACCTGCTCCATCTGATCCGCCAGTTGCCGGAAGGGGCGACCTGGACGGTGGCGGGAATCGGGCGGCACCAACTGCCCATGGCCGCACTCGGCGTGATTTTGGGAGGGCATGTCCGCGTCGGTTTGGAAGACAACATTTATTACCGGAAAGGGGAACTGGCAACCAATGCCCGGCTGGTTGAGCGAGTGGTCCGGATTGCCGGGGAACTGGAACGGAAGGTGGCAACCCCGGATGAAGCCAGACAAATGTTGCATTTGACAAAGAGTCGGTTTTATTAAGGAAGTGCATCTCTTTCTACCCAATCCTCCGATCAAGTGTTATAATGTCAAAATGATGATTTTTTGAACTAAAGGAGGCTACATATCATGCCACTTGTGTCGATGAATGCCTTTTTGCCGCAAGCCAAAAAAGAAGGCTTTGCTGTTGGGCAATTTAATGTCAACAACCTGGAATTCGTGCAAGCCATTATCGAAGCCGGGAAAGAAGAACGTTCCCCGCTCATTTTCGGAGCCAGTGAAGGAGCCATCCGCTACATGGGTCTGAACAACGTGGTGGCATTGGCCAAAGCCGCCGCGGAAGAAGCCGATGTTCCCGTCGCCCTTCATCTGGACCACGGAAGCAGCTTTGAAGTGGTGATGAAATGTATCCGGGCCGGATTTTCTTCGGTGATGTTCGACGGTTCCCATTATCCGTTTGAAGAAAACATCCGCCTGACCAAAAAAGTGGTTGAAGCGGCCCATGCCGTGGGGGTATCCGTGGAAGGAGAATTGGGAACCATTGGTGGTGTGGAAGACGATTTGAACGTTTCCGAAGAAGATGCCGCATTGGCGGACCCGGATCAAGCCATCCGCTTTTGGGAAGAAACCAAAGTGGACGCCATGGCGATCGCGGTCGGAACGGCTCACGGCATGTATAAAGGAGAGCCGAAAATTCGTTACGACATCATTGAAAAAGTTGCCAGCCAAATTGAAGCTCCGATTGTTCTGCACGGCGGTTCGGGCGTGCCGGATGAATCCATTCAAAAAGCTGTTTCCCTGGGTGTCGGAAAAATCAATGTGAATACGGAAAACCAAGTTGCCATGGTGAAAGTGGTTCGTGAGTTGCTGGATAACAACCCGGATATGATCGATCCGCGCAAATACCTCGGTCCGGCCCGCGAAGCCATCAAAAAAACGGTCAAAGCCAAAATGCGTTTGTTTGGAAGCTCCGGCAAAGCGTAAGCGATTGAACAATTATGGTTAGAAGGTGGTTGCGATGAAATTTTTTTTAGATACGGCCATTGTTGATGAAATCCGCCAGGTCCATGAATGGGGACTGTTGTCCGGGGTAACCACCAATCCCAGCCTCATTGCCAAATCGGGCCGGGATTTTGAAGAAGTGCTCAAAGAAATCACGGAGATCGTGGATGGTTCGGTCAGTGCGGAGGTCCTCAGCCGGGACGCGCAAGGGATGATTGAAGAAGGAGAACGTCTCGCTTCGATTTCGGACCAGGTGACGATCAAAGTCCCGATGACCGTGGAAGGATTAAAAGCCGTCAATCATTTTGCCAAAAAAGGGATCGATACCAACGTCACCTTGATTTTTTCGGCCAACCAGGCCTTGATGGCCGCCCGGGCCGGAGCTACCTATGTCAGCCCCTTTATCGGCCGTCTGGATGATATCAGCCAGGACGGAATGCAATTGATCCGGCAAGTGGCTGAGATCTTCCGGATTCATGACATTTCCTCACAAATTATTGCGGCCAGCATCCGTCATCCGGTGCATGTGACGCAAGCGGCCCTGAACGGGGCGCATATTGCCACCTTGCCTTACAAGGTGTTGGAACAAATGGTTCGTCACCCATTGACGGATCAAGGAATTGAAAAGTTTGAGGCCGATTGGGAAAAAGTGAAACAATCTTGATCGCAAACGGGTTTGGCCGGGAAGGAAACTCCCGGCCGGACTCCCCTTTTAACCGGTAAATTCCTATTTTTGGGATTTTTCACTCTACTGTTTTTGTCATTCAATGATTTATAAATATCTTCGTCGTTCCCTCGCATTTTCTGTGCACAACCACTTTGTGTTCTCGTGAGTTTCTTCACCAAAACAGCGTTTCCTTCGTCGAGATATCAAAAAATTGATCCATCCCCGCACAATCGTGTAACATATATCATAAATATGTTACTCTGATTGAAAGTTTTATTGTCATTCTGATGTTTATTTTAAACAGGTGAGGGGATCGATCATGGAAAGAAGTTTAACGATGGAACTGGTGCGTGTGACTGAGGCGGCTGCCATTGCTTCCGCACGGTGGATGGGCTGCGGAAAGAAAGACGAAGCGGATGAAGCGGCTACGGAAGCGATGCGCAAAGTGTTTGACACAATTCCGATGCGCGGGACGGTTGTCATCGGCGAGGGAGAAATGGATGAAGCTCCGATGTTATACATTGGAGAAAAAGTGGGTATGGGTTATCTTCCGGAAGTGGATGTGGCGGTGGACCCGCTTGAGGGCACCAATATTGTCGCCAAAGGTTTGTGGAATGCGCTGTCGGTGGTGGCGATTTCCGACAGCGGCGGATTGTTGCATGCCCCCGACATGTATATGGATAAAATTGCCGTGGGGCCGCAAGCCGTTGGACAAGTTGATATTGATGCGCCGGTGGAGGATAATTTGAAGGCGGTTGCCAAAGCCACCGGCAAGGATGTCGAAGATTTGGTGGCGGTGGTGCTTGACCGCCCGCGACATGCGAAACTGATCGAGGATATCCGCAAAGCAGGGGCGCGGATCAAGTTGATTCCGGACGGGGATGTGGCTGCGGCGATTCATACCGGATTTCCCGACACCGGGGTGGATATTTTGTTCGGGGCCGGTGGTGCTCCGGAAGGGGTTTTGTCTGCCGTTGCCTTAAAATGCCTGGGTGGGGAAATCCAAGGCCGGCTGTTGCCGGAAAATGAGGAGCAGTATAACCGCTGTGTTCAAATGGGGATCAGTGATCCGGGCAAAGTCTTGCGAATGGAAGATCTGGTCAAGGGGGATGATGCGATTTTCGCAGCAACCGGGGTGACGGACGGTGAATTGTTGAAAGGCGTCCGTTACAAAGGAAACTTGGCCAAAACCCATTCGTTGGTGATGCGTGCGAAAACCGGAACCATCCGATTCATGGATGGAACGCACAAACTTGAGAAAAAACCAAATATTATTTTATAATTTTCTCCTCTTCCTCTTTCTGATCCGGAAAGAGGAAGAGAATTTCAGTAGAATCGAGTGGTGATGCGACACATGGAGCTCACGTTAAGTGATTTGGAAAATCGCCGCTTGGTGGATTTGTATAAGCTGGCGAAAGAATATCAGATTCCGTATTATTCCCAGATGAAAAAGAAAGAATTGATTTTTGCGATTTTAAAAGCCAAGGCGGAAAAAGACGGCTATATGTTTATGGAGGGTGTGCTGGACATCCTTTCCGAGGGATACGGTTTTTTAAGGCCGATCAATTTTCTTCCGTCTTCCGAAGACATTTACATCTCCGCTTCACAAATCCGCCGCTTTGATTTGCGGTCCGGAGATCTGGTGTCCGGTAAAGTCCGGCCTCCGAAAGAAAATGAGCGTTATTTCGGATTGTTGCATGTCGAAGCAGTCAATGGTGAAGACCCCGACATTGCTGCGGAAAGGCTCCACTTTGCTGCGCTTACTCCTCTTTACCCGCAGAAACGTCTCTTTTTGGAAACCACCCCAGATCGGATTTCAACGCGGATGATGGATTTGATCGCTCCGGTCGGTTTGGGACAGCGCGGTTTGATCGTCGCTCAACCCAAAGCCGGCAAAACGATGCTGTTAAAAGAAATTGCCAACAGTATTACCACCAATCATCCGGACATTGAACTGTTTGTCCTGTTGATTGACGAGCGGCCCGAAGAAGTGACGGACATGCAGCGGTCCGTCGATGCGGAAGTGGTGAGTTCCACTTTTGATGAGTTGCCGGAAAACCATATCAAAGTGGCGGAACTGGTTTTGGAAAGAGCCCAACGTCTGGTGGAACACAAAAAAGATGTGGTCATCTTGCTGGATAGTATTACACGCCTGGCACGGGCCTATAACCTGGTGATTCCCCCGAGCGGACGGACTTTGTCAGGTGGAATCGATCCGGCTGCTTTGCACCGGCCGAAAAGATTTTTCGGTGCCGCGCGCAACGTGGAAGAAGGCGGCAGCTTGACCATTTTGGCGACGGCGCTGGTGGATACCGGGTCGCGGATGGATGATGTGATTTATGAAGAGTTCAAAGGAACGGGGAACATGGAACTTCATTTGGACCGCCGTCTGGCCGAACGCAGGATTTTCCCGGCCATTGACATCCGCCGTTCCGGAACGCGCCGTGAGGAATTGTTGCTCAGCAAGACCGAGCTGGAGAAGTTGTGGATGATTCGCAAGTCGTTGAATGATTCTTCTGATTATACAGAAGCCATGGTGAAACAGTTGAAAAACACCGAGTCGAATGAGGAATTCCTCGCTTCGATCGAGATCAAGCCCCACCGCACCAAGACATCGGTATCTTGATGCCTGTTTGTTGTCATATGAAAGAAATTCCTCACATAAAGATAAAACCGGGTGAACTTCACCCCATCCATTATCTTCTGTGAGGTGCTAAAATGTCTTCAAAACGTGCCTTATTGGCTTCTTCCTTAGCCATCTGTTCGACATCGGCTTCATGGATGATGGGGACGGATAAGCATCCGGTTTATGCCCAGGAATTGGCCGGTGGAGCCGATACGGATCCGGAGAAGGAGCAGATCGCGCAGGAAGCAATGTACCAATTTTTAAGCCCCATTTCGCAGGTTGCCGAGGGGAATTTGGCTGCCACGGTGGAGACAAAGCCTCTCACTTATCGTGTGCAAAAGGGGGATACGCTGTCTCGGATCGGCCGGTTGTTCGGAATCCCTCATCAAGAGCTGGCGCGGTTCAACCGGTTGGAAAACCCGGATTTGTTACACATTGGTCAGGAGATCAAAATTCCTTTGACGAAAAAATGGGTTCGGTTGGAGTCCGGGGATACCTTGTCGGCTTTGGCCGAGACATACCATACATCCCGTGAACTGTTAATTTATTTGAATCCGAAGCTGAAGGACGCCCCGCTCACGTATGCCGGGCAACTCATTGCCGTTCCCGAGAAATGGAGGGGAAGCATTCCTGGTTCATGGCCGAAAAAAGCGGATGCGGACAAAAAGAAAAAGAATACGATCCGGTTGGCGGATCGTGAAGGGGCTTATGTGTTCCGGTGGCCGGTCAATGGTCAGATCACCAGCAATTTCGGCTGGCGAAACGGCCGTCAGCATAAAGGAATTGATATTTGGAGCGCAAAGAAAGCAAAAGCTGAAATTTGCGCATCGTTAAGCGGAGTCGTGATCCAGGCGGGTTATTCCGGATCTTACGGAAATCTTGTGGTCATTGAACATGGCAGCGGATGGGTCACGTATTATGCTCATCTCAGCCAAATTTTGGTCAGCAAAGGCCAGAGGATTGAAACAGGAAACGTTTTGGGGATGATGGGGCAGACCGGTCGTGCCACGGGTTATCATTTGCATTTTGAGGTTCGCAAAAACGGGAAAGCGATAAATCCCTTGCGGGTTTTAAAATAATTTGCTCTCATATTGTTTTATTTTTATGGAAGGGCACACTCTCCTGAAACCGGAGAGTGTGCCTTTTTAAACAGCTGGTTTCGACGGGGTCCGGGCTTTTCTTGCTTTCTCATCATCAAACATGCTATAATACACCAGTGGTTTTAAATGTACGTATGGAAGCGGCATTAGGAAAGAGGTGAGACGAATGAAACAAGGAATTCATCCGGAATACAAATTGACCAAAGTCACCTGTGCGTGTGGAAATACATTTGAAACCGGATCGACCGTTGAAAACTTGAGGGTGGATATTTGCTCTGAATGTCATCCGTTTTTCACCGGGAAACAAAAAATGGTCAGCGCAGGTGGGCGCATCGATCGCTTCAAAAAGAAATACAACCTCAAATAATATCCTGGCAAGTCAGGCAAGCAGAAAATCGGGCTTGCCTTTTTATTTTTCATTCAGCAAACTCGAGACAGGGTATGTTAAAATAAAGAGAGTTTGCTTGGGCATCCAGACGGGCTGGGTGCTTTTTCTTTGTGTAAAAATGGATTGAGCATCAATTTTTCGGGAGTTGGAGGAACAACAATGAGAGATATTCATCCATTAAGTGGTGATCACAGCGGCTGGATTGAAGTGATTTGCGGCGGAATGTTTTCCGGGAAAAGTGAAGAGTTGATCCGCCGGATCCGCCGTGCCAAAATTGCCAAGCAGAAAGTGGCTGCCTTTAAACCGGCCATCGATGACCGCTACCATCAAGAAGCGATCGCATCGCACAACGGGTTGATGGCGGATGCCCGTCCGGTGAAAAGTGCAGGCGAGATTCCCGGTTTGCTGGAAGAAAATGTGGATGTGGTGGCCATTGACGAAATTCAGTTTTTTGAACCGGAGATCGTCGATATTTGCCAGCAATTGGCCGATCAGGGAAAACGGGTGATTTGTGCCGGATTGGATCAGGATTTTCGGGGAAAGCCGTTTGGTCCGACTCCGGTGTTGTTGGCTGTGGCGGAATATGTGACAAAATTGCAAGCCATTTGCGTGAAATGCGGTGGCCCGGCCAGCCGCACCCAAAGGCTGATCGATGGCCGTCCGGCTGCCATTGATGATCCGGTGATTCAAGTCGGGGCCAAAGAACAATACGAAGCCCGTTGCCGGCACTGCCATGAGGTGTTGAGACAGAAAGAAGGCATGTTTGAAATATAAAAAAACCCGCCGTTTGAAAACGGGGGTTAACCGCCCAACAGGCTCACGGAGATGTTATACGTCGCATGAATGATCATACATACGGTGGTGTTATAACGGATCCGTGCCCAACCCAGCACCAAGGCAAGCAACAGAACAACAAGGGAATTAAAACTGAATCCGTAGTTTGCGTGGACCAATGTGAACAACAGACTGGTGTAGACGAAGCCGAACCGCGGGAGCAATGCCCCCCGGAAAATCATTTCTTCTCCAAGAGCTGCTGCCAGTCCGATTGTTAAAATGCCGGGAACGGATGAGAGTAACGGTCCGAGCATTTTGTCCGTCAACTCATTGGCATGCACGTTCTCGGACCAATTCAGGGTTTCTGCCACCGATTGCGCGATGATCGGGGCCAAAAGCATGATTAGTCCGATGCTGATGCCGATTGCCGCCTGCTTGAGAGTGATTTTTTTCACTCCCAAGCGGTCCAGGGATTCCTTGAACGATCGTCTGGACAGCCATCCCACCCCAACCAGTCCCAAAATGGCGAACAGGATGTCTTGCGACCAGATGGAGGATAGCGTTCCGGCTTCATCTCCGGGAACCGTCTGTTCATTGATCGATTCCAACCCGAAGCTCTGAGTGACAAAAAACTGGATAAAAACCAGCATGGAAAGGGATAAGGCGACGGCATGGACCCTGCGCCCGGGGTGAATGCGGAGAAAACGGGTACAAAACCGGCGTACGGGCGGCAACAAAAAAGACATGGCGATCAAGGAAGGGATCCAAAGAGACATGCCGACGTTTTTGACCGTGTTCACTGAATACGGATCGGCCGCAAAGTTTTGTGTCCATGGCAGGAAAGCATGACTGTAGAAAAAAAGCAAAAGACCGATGATGAAACCGGCAAGATAACCGGTCCATACGATCAAGTAACACAGAAAACCCAGAATGTTTCCCTTTATATTGGAATCGGAGTATGTATGCTCGGAATGGTTGATCAGCCAAAATAAAACAATCAAAGGACCAATAAACAACAGATTATTGATGATGTTAAAGATGACTTCGTTCATGATCGCTCCCCTTTATATTTTTTAACCGGTCTTCTGCTTTTTTATCATACCATTCTTTCCAATCCATTTCCTTCGCTTTCTTCCAAGGCTTGTGGTAAAATCAATTGATGCCAATTCTTGATCAATCATCATACTTATATCTCAGAGTCAGCCGGTATGCATGGCAAAATGATCCGATTTTACGGGAGTGAGCACAGTGTTAGATCGTCTTGAGGCGATACATCAACGTTATGAAGAGTTAAGCCGCCTGCTTTGTGACCCGGAAGTGATCAATGACACCAAAAAGTTGCGTGAATACTCCAAGGAGCAGGCCGGGTTGGAAGAAAAAAATCAAGCCTATATCGAATATAAAGAGACGATTGAGCAGTTGAACGATGCGAAATCGATGTTGGAAGATAAACTGGACGAAGAAATGCGTGAATTGGTGAAAGCCGAGATCGACGAACTGAGCCGCCGGAAACAAGAGCTGGAGGAGCGGATCAAAGTCCTGTTGTTGCCCAAAGACCCGAATGACGAGAAGAGCGTGATCGTGGAAGTGCGCGGAGCGGCAGGAGGGGAAGAAGCCGCATTGTTTGCCGCGGATTTGTACCGCATGTATACCCGTTTTGCAGAAAGACAAGGTTGGAAAGTGGAAGTCCTCGAGGCAAACACCACCGGACTCGGCGGATTTAAAGAAGTGGTCTTCTCCGTGGATGGCAACGGGGCTTACAGCAAATTGAAGTATGAGAACGGGGCACACCGGGTGCAACGGGTGCCGGAGACAGAGTCCGGCGGACGGATTCACACGTCGACGGCCACGGTTGCCGTTTTGCCGGAGGCCGAGGAAGTGGAAGTGGAAATTCATGATAAAGACATTCGCATCGACACCTTTTGCTCCAGCGGACCCGGAGGGCAAAGCGTTAACACGACCCAGTCTGCCGTCCGCATCACCCATCTTCCGACGGGGATTGTTGTTTCCTGTCAGGATGAAAAATCACAAAACAGCAACAAAGAGAAAGCGATGAGGGTGCTTCGTGCCCGCTTGTTTGACTTGAAGCAGAAAGAAGAAATGGAAAAAATGGCAAACGCCCGAAGAATGGCCGTGGGCTCCGGAGACCGGAGCGAACGGATCCGGACTTACAACTTTCCGCAAAGCCGGGTGACGGATCATCGCATCGGACTGACGTTGCACAAGTTGGATCTGATCCTGAACGGTGAACTGGATGAGATTATCGATGCACTCATTTTGCATGAGCAAACCGAGTTGTTGAAGGAGCAGGAAACAAAGACTTCCTGATTCAAAGGGTGAGTTTGATGAAAAATGGAACGATCCGGGAAGCCTGGCAAAAGGCTTCTTCTTTTTTACAGCAAAGCGGAACCGATTCTCCGCAGTTTGAAGCGGAATACATGATGCGCCGGCTTCTCGGAGTGGAACGGGCCGCGTTTTTTGCGAAAATGGCCGATCCTTGGCCAAAATGTCTGGAACCCAAACTCCGGGAATGGCTGAAACGCCGGGGCGAGGGGGAACCGTTGCAATACATCGTGGGGGATCAGGAGTTTTTTGGGCGGGTTTTTGAGGTGAAGCCCGGGGTGTTGATTCCTAGGCCGGAAACCGAATTGCTGGTGGAAGCCGTATTGCAGGAAGGGGAAAAGTGGTTTGCCGGCCGTCCGGTGCATGTGGTCGATGTCGGGACGGGAAGCGGGGCGATTGCTGTCACCTTGGCACTGGAACAACCCCGTTGGCAGGTCACCGCGATTGACATTTCGGAACAAGCATTGTCCGTTGCCAGGCAAAATGCCCGGAAATTCGGGGTGGAGAAGCGGATCCGGTGGGTTTTGGGAAGTTTTTTGGAGCCGCTTGAAAAGGAGCATCCCCCCATCGACATTTTGGTCTCCAATCCGCCGTATATACGCTCCGGGGAAATAAAACGCCTTGACAAAACCGTTTCTTGTTATGAGCCCCGCCTTGCATTGGACGGGGGAGCGGACGGGCTTGAACCGTACCGCCGGATCACCCGGCAACTTTCCGGTTGGCCTGAAAAACCGCGGCTGGTTGCTTTTGAAATCGGCGCCGACCAAGGCGAAGAGGTTTGCGGGTTGGTCCGGCAAATGCCGCACATCACCCGCGCGGAAGTGAGAAAAGATCTGGCGGGAAGGGACCGGATGGTTTTGGGATGGTTCCATTTGGAGAATCAATTCTGAAAAAAATAAGATTAAGTTTTCTCCTCTCTGTCCATACTGTGGGTAGGGATAAAGAGGAGGAATGGGCAATGCGTAAATGGACTTATTTCATTCTTGTCATCATCGTGCTTTCCGGAGGAATCTTTTTTTACCAATGGGCCCGGGAGGATGCGACCCAAACGCAAACGGCGTCCTCTTTGAACCGGATCCCGGATCAGGCCATCCGGCTCAGGATTTTGGCCAACAGCGACCGGCCGGAAGATCAGTGGTTAAAACGAAAAGTCCGCGACGAAGTGATCCGCGAAATGAATACATGGGTAACTCAGCCCCACACGATTGAAGAAGCGAGAAAACTGGTGAAAGAGCACTTGCCCCGTTTTGAGGAAATTGCGCGGAAAACGGTCAGGGAACAGGGGTATGATTACGCGGTCCGGGTGGATTATGGAATGGTTCCGTTTCCGACCAAATTATACGGAGACCAGGTTTATCCCGCCGGGGATTATGAGGCGCTTCGCATCCAGATCGGAAGCGGCGAAGGGGAGAATTGGTGGTGCGTGTTGTTTCCTCCCCTCTGTTTTGTGGATATGAGCAACGGGGATGCCGTCAAGGCCAAGTCGCCCGAATCGTTCTCCACTTCCATGACATCGGCGCAACCGGTGTATGCTTCGGAAGCGAAAGCACAAAAAGAAGAGCAGGACAAGAAGCCCGAAGTGCGGTTTTTTCTCTTGGATCAGGCAAAGAAGTGGATGGATGACTGACTCTTTGGTTCTATGAAACCTTTTTCTTTCATACCGCTAATATCAAAGAGTTTCAGCGGAATGGGGGAAAGGTATGTTTGTCATCCGTCAAGCGGAGAAAAAAGATTTGTTTCAGATTCGCAAATTGCTCAAAGAAGTCGGATTAAATGACCGGGGAATCGAGGAGCACCTGGATCACTTTTTTATCGCCGAACTTCCCGCCGGAGGGAAAGGGGATGTTTCCCAAATGGTGGGCATCGTCGGCATGGAAGTGTATCCTCCGTACGGGTTGATCCGGTCTTTTGTTTTGGAGCGGGCTCCCTGGAACAGCAAAGTGGGAGTCCATATGATTCAAGTCATTCTTTCTTATGCCGAACAGATGGGGTTGTCCCGGATTTATTTGCTGGCCGGTCAATCCACTCATTTTTTCTCCCGGCTTGGTTTTGTCAAGACCGGGGAAGAACATTTGCCGGAAGAGTTGCATCAATCCGCCCATTTGAAACAGTCGATCCACCGGGGGCAACCGATGGTTTACACTTGTGAGAATCCGACTTCGTTGCCGCATTGAGAAAATGTGTTATCATAGGTGGATAAAACGTGGAAAAGAAGGGAGCCAATGTTGAAAAAGACAGAACGGTTTCAACTGGATAGCGGGATGGAGGAAACACAGCTGATTCATTCGGAAGCCATCAAACGGGCGGCGGCTTATCTGCGTCAAGGGAAACTGGTCGCTTTTCCCACGGAAACCGTCTATGGTTTGGGAGCGATTGCCACATCCCGGGACAGTGTTGCAAAGATTTATGAAGCCAAAGGAAGGCCTTCGGACAATCCGTTAATTATTCATATCGGAAAAAAGGAGCAACTGGCCCAATGGGTTCGCCGGTTTCCGGAGAATGCGCAAAAGCTGGCGGAAAAATTTTGGCCAGGCCCTCTGACGATGGTACTGCCTCACCGTGATAACCTGGCGGAAAACGTGACGGCAGGGCTTTCGACGGTGGCGGTCCGGATGCCGGATCATCCGGTTGCGCTGGCCTTGTTAAACGAGGTGGGCATTCCGGTGGCGGCCCCCAGCGCCAATCGTTCCGGGAAGCCCAGTCCCACGACGGCCGAGCATGTTTTAAATGATCTCGACGGAAGAATTGACGGGATCCTGGACGGAGGTCCGACCGGCATCGGAGTGGAATCCACCGTGGTCGACGTCAGCGGGGAAATCCCCTTGTTGCTCCGGCCGGGCGGAATCACTTTGGAACAGTTGCAAGAAACACTGGGGGAAGTCCGTGTGGATCCCGGATTAACCGACGCGAGTCAAACGCCCCGTTCACCCGGCATGAAATACCGGCATTATGCCCCGCAGGGAGAAATGTGGCTGGTCAAAGGGAATCCGGAGGCGGTGATCTCGTACATACAACAACAAGTCCAAGAGGCCGTCAAAAACGGAAAACGGGTCGGGGTGCTCACCACGGAAGAAAACCAAGGAAAGTATCAACAGGCGGATTGTGTGATTGCAGTCGGATCTCGTCGCCATCCGGCCAGCGTTGCCCGCCGGTTGTATGGTGCATTGCGCCGTTTTGACGAACAGAAGGTGGATGTGATTTTTGCGGAAGCTTTTCCGGAACAAGGGTTGTTTGCTTCCGTGATGAATCGCATGAAAAAAGCGGCCTCCGGCAACATGGTGGAAGTGTGAGGCAAATCAAAAAAACAGCTGCGGAAACTTGCAGCTGTTTTTGTCTGTTTATGTAAAATTCATTGTGATTTCCACGACTTCCGGCCGGTTTCCGATCCGAAGAGGCGGTCCCCAAGTGCCGAACCCGCAGGAGACGACGGAATAAAAACTGCCTTTTTGCAAAAGTCCCCAGTCATTCTCATAGATCATGGCGGTGATCCAGTTTCCGGGGAAAATCTGTCCGTGGTGGGTGTGCCCGGAAAGCATCAGGTCAATGCCGTTTTTTTGTGCCTGTTGCAGTTCGATCGGCTGGTGATCCAGAAGAATCAAGGGGTGGGAATAATCGGTGCCTTTCATCAAAGATGCCAGTTCTTTACGTCCCGGTTCCCGGATCAAATTGGGATCATCCCGGCCGATCAGGGTGAAGCGGTTTGGGATCACAACCTTTTCGTCTTTTAAAACCTTGATGCCGGCTTTTTGCAACGCCTGCATCAGTTGGCTTCCCCGTTCGGCGAGATCGCGGTCATGGTTTCCGGGAACGGCATAGACGCCATACGGTGCCTTGATTTTTCCCAACGCGGCGGCCAATTTCCGGTCTTCCCCCGGCGTCAGCGGCCCGTTGGTGATGTCACCGGCCAACACAACCAAATCCGGTTTGATTTGATGAATCATCTGTTGCAGGGTTTTCAGTCTGTCCGTATCGATGACGGGACCGTAATGGATGTCGGACACCATGGCGATCCGGAGTTGTTTCATTCCGCCGGCATCCTTGTTGACGTTGACGTTGTATTTTTTGATCACCGGATGCTGTGCATTCCAACTGCCGTAAGCAACGGGAACCGTTGCGAGGAGAAAAACTGCCGCAGCCAGGGAATAAGGAGTGAGATGATGATTTTTAAAGGCCGGAGGAATGAATTTGGCCAGGCGGTCGATGAAGCGGATCACATCGAGCATCAGGATCAGAAAGAACAAATATAAAACGATGATCATGGAGTGTCCTCCCCAGATGCCCAACCAGGAACCGATGCGCTCAGGCAAAATGTTTTTTCCCAGTTCGGACAGCGGGAAAGGGACGATCAGTGCCAACAGTGCCGCGACAAAAAGGACTTTGCTTACGGGGGAATCTTTACGGATCAAATATTTCCAACCTTTGCGGCCGATGTAATAACTGATCAGGCCGTACAGTGTCAAAAAAATCAAAATAACCAGACCCCACATATGGCTCTCTCCTCTTGTTTGATTGAAATGGTCTGTAGATGATTTTACTACAGATTCCGGCGGCCATGGCAAGCTTGGTTCTTTTTTTCGGGATCCGGCATATGATGGAATGTGACAAGCAGGCTCAGGGGGGGAATCAATGGAGCTTACACTCATTCAATGGGGTCAAGTGATGACTTTATCCATGATTGCGGTGGCACTCGGCATGGATGCTTTTTCCATGGGAATCGGGCTGGGATTGAAGCGGATTCCCGGTTCGCAAATGACGTTGATCAGTCTGTCCGTCGGCTTTTTTCATATCATCATGCCTCTTTTGGGAATGGGAATCGGGCATTTTTTGAGTACGTTGTTAAAAGATATTGCCGTCATGCTGGGAGGCATCATGCTTTGCCTGTTGGGGTTGAATATGCTGTACCAGGTTGTTAAAGGGGATGATTCAGAGGAACTTCAAGTCCAATCGTTCTGGCAAACATTGATTCTTTCATTGAGTGTAAGCATGGATTCCCTTTCGGCCGGATTGAGTCTCGGTTTTTTTTCGACAGACATGGTGCTCGCGGTTTTGTTGTTTGGTTTCGCAGGACTCATCATGGCGGGAACGGGACTGATGCTCGGACGGATTTTCGGGGGATGGATCGGTCGCTACGGGGAAGTGATCGGAGGGTTTATTCTGCTGTTTTTGGGAGGAAAATTTCTGTTTTGACCGCTGGTGCCGGAACAGAGAAGATGTGGAAGCCGCCGGGGATTTAGTGGTATGTTTTTAAAAGAAAGGGGGAAAGGGTATATCATCCATCTGTTCAACGGATACTGAAGAACAGGTGAAATTTGAGGTGAACATCATGAAAAGGGTGTTGTTTGTTTGCACGGGGAATACCTGCCGGAGTCCCATGGCAGAAAATTTGTTCCGGGAAACGGCCAGGCAAAGGAACATCCCGGTAGAGGTGAAGTCTGCCGGAATCGCCGCCATCGACGGGGCCAGACCGTCCATGCAGGCGGTGGAAGTGTTAAAAGAAAAAGGCATCAACTGCAATCATCGTTCCCGTTTATTAAATCAGCAACTCGTCGAATGGTCTGATTTGATTCTGGCAATGACGGAAGCGCATAAACAATTCATCGCTCAAAACTTCTTGCAAAGCAGGGAAAAAATATACACTTTGAAAGAGTATGCTTTGTGGGGAGAGGAGTCAGAACAAATCCACAAAAAGCTGGATCAATTGTATCTCGAAGCGGAAAGCATCCGGGCAAAAATTCAGGCGCAGTATGCCGTCAAAGCGGACGAGCCTTGGCCGGACGAAGCAAAGACCGCCCTGGAAAAAGCCCTGAAGCCGCTGAAGGAAAAAGAACAACAATTTCTGGAAGAGTTGAACGGGACATGGGATATTGAAGATCCGGTCGGCGGCAGTGTGGAGCGATACCGGGAATGCGCCTCGGAATTGAAAAAATACATTAACCGGATTTTAGACCGGTGGGAGCAGGAATCATGACCCGGCCGGATGATGGATTAATGACAGGATACGAAGATGGATCCAAGGAGGGAGATGAAAGAATGAAGCTGATCATCGGATCCGATCACGGTGGCAGAAATTTGAAAGAAGAGATTAAAGGACTGCTTGAGGAATTGAACATTGCTTATGAGGACGCGGGTTGTGATTGTGATACATCGGTGGATTACCCCGATTATGCCAAACCGGTGGCCAAACGCGTGGCCGAAGGGGAGTTTGACCGGGGGATTTTAATTTGCGGAACCGGCATCGGAATGTCGATTGCCGCCAATAAAATCAAGGGAATCCGTTGTGCGGTCGTCAGCGATGAATATTCGGCGCGGATGAGCCGTGAACACAACAATGCCAATGTCCTGGCATTGGGGGAACGGGTCGTGGGGCCCGACTTGGCCAAATCCATCGTCCGTACCTGGCTGGAGGCCGAATTTCAAGGAGACCGTCATCAACGCCGGCTGGAAAAGATCGAGCAATTGGAAAACGAGGGATGATGATGAAAGAGGAAGTGAAAAGGGCCTTACGTGATTTATTGGCGGCGATGCCCTTGGATGCCGGACATGTTTTGGTTGTGGGCGCCAGCACCAGCGAAGTGGCCGGGAAACGGATCGGTTCCGGCGGCAGTGAGGAGATTGCGCGCGAGTTGTATGAGGGAATTTCGGAAATCCAAAAGCAAGCCGGCTTTCATCTGGCGTTTCAATGTTGCGAGCATTTGAACCGGGCATTGGTGGTCGAACGAAAAACCGCCGAACGTTTTGGTTGGCCGGAAGTGACGGTGGTTCCCGTGAACAATGCCGGCGGAGCCATGGCTGCTTATGCGTACAGACATATGGAGCAACCGGTGGTGGTCGAACAGATTCAGGCCGATGCGGGCATTGATATCGGGGACACATTGATCGGGATGCATTTAAAACCCGTGGCCGTTCCCGTGCGCTCCCGGCAAAAAACGATCGGACAAGCCCATGTCACGTTGGCCAAAACCCGCCCCAAACTGATCGGGGGAGAGCGGGCCGTTTATGCGTTGGAAAAGTAATCCGAGTCCAAAAAAGAGAACTTGTTTGATAAAATAGAGAAAATTACCGAACAGGACAAGGAGGCAAATCATGAAGCAATTAATCACCAGTGATCCGCAAGTGGCTGAAGCCATCCGACAGGAACTGGGGCGTCAACGGAATAAAATCGAGTTGATTGCTTCGGAAAACTTCGTATCCCCGGCTGTGATGGAAGCGATGGGGACGGTCTTGACGAACAAGTATGCGGAAGGCTATCCGGGAAAAAGATATTACGGAGGCTGTGAATATGTGGATGTGGTGGAAGACCTGGCAAGGGACCGTGCCAAGGAATTGTTTGGTGCAGAACACGCCAATGTTCAGCCTCACTCCGGAGCCCAAGCGAATATGGCTGTCTATTTTGCTGTTTTGGAGCCGGGAGACACGGTATTGGGCATGAATCTTGCCCACGGGGGCCATCTGACCCATGGAAGCCCGGTGAATTTTTCCGGAAAAATGTACAATTTTGTCGCCTACGGGGTGGATCGTGAATCCCACCGGATCGATTATGAAGAGGTTCGCAAAGTTGCATTGGAACATAAGCCGAAGCTGATTGTGGCGGGAGCCAGCGCCTATCCCCGGATCATCGATTTCAAGCGGTTCCGGGAAATCGCCGATGAAGTCGGCGCTTATCTGATGGTGGACATGGCTCACATTGCCGGACTGGTGGCGACGGGACTTCATCCCAATCCGGTTCCTTATGCCGATTTTGTCACCACCACCACACATAAAACGTTGCGCGGACCGCGGGGCGGCATGATCTTGTGCAAAGAAAAATATGCAAAGCAAATTGACAAATCCGTCTTCCCGGGGGTTCAAGGAGGACCGTTGATGCATGTGATCGCGGCCAAAGCCGTGGCACTCGGGGAAGCTTTGACCGATGAATTTAAAACCTACACCCAAAACATTGTGGACAATGCCAAAAAGTTGGCGGAATCTTTGAAAGAGGAAGGGTTTAACCTGATTTCAGACGGAACGGATAACCATCTGATCCTGATGGATGTCCGCAATTTCAACCTGACCGGTAAAAAAGCGGAACACCTGCTGGATGAAGTGGGGATCACAACCAATAAAAACGCGATTCCTTTTGATCCGGAAAAACCGTTTGTCACCAGCGGAGTCCGGATTGGCACGGCCGCTGTGACCAGCCGCGGCATGGACGGAAAAGCCATGGAGGAAATCGCGCAAATCATCGGATTGACACTGAAAAATCCGGAAGACGAAAATGCACGGGAGGAAGCCAAAAAACGGGTGGCCCGTCTGACGGAAACATACCCTTTGTATCCACAACTTTAATGGATTCCTGAGCCCGATCCGCGAGGGTCGGGTTTTTGGCAATAAGAAACATATATAAAAAAGTTGTGTACACAGGGTGAATTATGGTTATAATCAGTTGGATAAAAAAAGATAAGGAAGAGGTGAAGCAAAAGTGGGTCGTGTACATGTTTTAAATCACCCGCTCATTCAACATAAGCTGACGTATATCCGGGACAAAAACACCGGCACGAAAGAGTTTCGGGAACTGGTGGATGAAGTTGCCGCTTTGATGGCTTATGAAATTACGAGAGACATGCCTTTGCGTGAAGTGGAAGTGGAAACACCGCTGGCCAAGGCCAAATGTCAAGTGTTGGCTGGAAAAAAACTGGGCCTCGTTCCGATTTTGCGCGCAGGACTCGGCATGGTGGACGGAATTTTGAAATTGATCCCTGCCGCAAAGGTGGGTCATTTGGGAATGTACCGGGATCCGGAAACCCTGGAAGCGGTGAAATATTATTCCAAAATGCCTCCGGATATCGGAGAACGGGAATTGATCGTGATCGATCCCATGCTGGCAACGGGCGGGTCGGCCGCAGCGGGAATTTCCGTGCTGAAAGAAATGGGGGCCAAACAAATCAAATTGATGTGTTTGATTGCTGCTCAAGCCGGCATTGACCGCGTGCAAAAAGAACACGATGATGTGGATATTTATGTCGCGGCAGTCGATCCGGTTCTGAACGAAAAAAGTTATATCATTCCGGGACTGGGAGATGCAGGAGATCGACTCTTCGGTACAAAATAATTTTTAGAAAAAGCCTGGTGTTTCAAGCGGAGTTTTTTTAATTGCGACAATTTGTTCATAAGTGATTTTGAGAAAACGTTGACAAAAGATAGAACGCTTCGTTACTATAGGCAGGGGGAAGGATGGAAAACTGAGAAAACTTCACTCTTGTCAATCCGGCTCCCTACAAGCGAAACTTCCCCTTTGAAAATGCCAGATGTTACGGGGGTTTTAAATTGAACGGGAATATGTGGCGGCTGTTGGCCGTGATCAGTTCCATGGGAATGGAAATCGTTCTTTTGACCTTGGGGGGAGCTTGGTTGGGGAAAAAACTGGATACGGTTTGGGGAACCCGGCCGTATCTTTTGATGGCTGGAGTGTTGTTGGGATTGGGAGTGGGTTTTTTCAGTGCCATTTACACCCTGAAAGCATTGTTAAAGGAATGAATCCTCATGGATACCGTGAAGACCATTCGGAAGCGAGTGGTATCCCTCACAACCGGACTCCTCACTCTCTTATTGATCATTTGGTTTATGACTCCGCACCAACGTATTGTTGCTGGCGTTTTCCTGGGTTTATGTGTAAGTTTGTACAATGTCTTAAATTTGTTGTGGAAAATGAAACCGGTAAAGGAAAGTGCCGTTTACTTAAAACCAGGAAGATATCGGGGAGTTGGAATCATTCATCGTTATCTCATGGTTGCCCTCGCTATCATAATTGCTGTGAAATTTCCGGAATGGATTGATCCCAGAGCAATTGTCGCAGGGTTACCAGTTTGCTATATATTCCTTTATTGCACTCAGTTTATCCAAGTGATTCGCTCTTCATCTTAAAGAGAAAGGAGTGAGGGAAATGGAACTTACACCGAAGCTGCGGTTTGAAGTGGCCGGCATTCCGGTTCAATTTGACGTCACGGTCATGTTTACAACCACGGTCGCATGCATCCTGGTTTTTGTGATCGCCATGCTTGCTGCCCGTCGCCTTTCGCTTGTCCCGACCGGCATGCAAAACGTGGTTGAAATGGTGATCGAATTCACTCAGGGAATTGTCCGCTCCAACTTGTCGGGCAAAACGGCTGAACGATTCTACGGCTTTGCATTCACCCTTTTTCTGTTCATCTTTATTGCCAACCAGATGGGAGTCATGTTCAATGTCGTCGCCGAGTCGCATATATCGATTCCGTGGTTGAAAATATGGGCGGCCGATTCAGCCGGGGAAGGGGAACATTATGCGTATGCCCTGTGGAAATCGCCCACCGCGGACATCAATGTGACCATGGCCATGGCTTTTGCCATCACACTGGCAGCTCATTTCCTGGCCTTCAGAAAATCTCCCAAGCATTATCTGGCCCACTACTTCCAACCTTTCTGGCCGATGGTTTTGATGCATGCGATTGAGGAAGTGTCCAAACCCTTGACGCACGGCATGCGTTTATGGGCCAATATTTTTGCCGGTGAAGTGTTGATCCTTGTGATGGTGAAAGGCAGCTGGTTTCTGACCGGGGCCCCGTTGATTGTATGGCTGGGCTATTCCTTGTTCGTCGGAACGATTCAGGCCTATGTCTTCACCGTGTTGGCCATGGTTTACATGGCGCAAAAAATTGAAGCGTGACAATCAGAATGCAGTCTGAAGTCAATCTTGTCATCCGCATAAGGACAATCAAAAAAATTTTGAAACGAAAACAAATCAGAGGAGGAAATATCATGGATGTAAACATTTTGGCTGGTGCTTTGTTGCTCGCATTTGCAGCGATTGCCGGAGGATTTGGAAACGCAATGGTATACAGCCGTTATTTGGAAGGATCTGCCCGTCAGCCGGAAATGGAAGGGAAACTTTTCACCCGGGCGTTTATCGGAATTGCGTTGGTTGAGGCATTGCCGGTTATTGCCGTGGCATTTGGAGTCATGTTGTTCTTCGGTGTAATTTAATGGATCGATCCGTTTGATGGAGGCGGGGATGCAGTTGATAGTCCCCGTCTGGTCGTATTGAGGAAGAAGAAACACGATCCCGAAGGGAGTGAGTTGGATTGCTGACCATCGAAATCGGTACGATGCTGTTTCAGCTGATCGCATTTATTATTTTAATGCTTCTTGTGTCCAAGTTTGCCCTTCGTCCGATGCTGCAGGTGATGAAACAACGCACGGATCACATCGAAGGCCAGATCAAGGAAGCGGAAGAACGCAGAAAAGAAGCGGAAAAACTGCTGGAAGAACAACGGCAGGAACTGAAAAAAGCCCGTCAGGAAGCCAAAGAGATCATTGAACGTGCCAAAGCGCAAAAAGACCGCGAAGCGGAAGCGATCATCAAGCAAGCACAGGAACGGGCAGGGCGCATTCTGGAAGAGGCGACGAACGAAATTCAGCGCGAAAAAGAAAAAGCGTTGGCCAGCTTGCGTGATGAAGTCGGCGGGCTTTCCGTTCAGTTGGCGTCCAAATTATTGGAAAAAGAGTTGGACAAAAACCGGCATTCCGATTTGGTTTCCAGCTATCTTGACGAGGTAGGAAGATTGCAATGAGTAAGACAGTAGCGAGACGTTACGCCAAAGCGCTGTTTGAAGTTGCCTCTGAACAAAAGCAGATCGACGCCATTGAGAAAGATTTGAAGCGAATCACCGATACATTGGAAGCTTCCCCGGAATTGACGGAATGGCTCAGCCATCCTTCAGTCGGGAACGGGCAAAAAAAGGAACTGCTCACCAAAATCTTTGATCAGTTGAACGCATATACCAAGAATCTGATGTATCTGTTGGTGGATCGCCGGCGGGAAAACGTTCTTTTTGATCTGTATGAAGAATACAAAAAGCTGGCAAATGAATCCAGAGGAATTGTTGAAGCGGTTGTTACGACGGCATTCAAATTGACCGAAGAGGATAAAAAACAGGTCAAAGCAACCTTTGAGCCAATGATCGGGAAAACCATGGAACTGGTCGAAAGAGTGGATTCCGATATCCTGGGCGGCGTGGTTGTGCAAATCGGCGACCGTTTGTACGACGGAAGTTTGCGAACCAGGCTGAATCGTTTCCAAGAACAGCTGAAACAAAATCAAGTTGGATAGATTACAGACGGAAAGATTGGGGTGACATATATGAGCATTAAACCGGAAGAGATCAGCTCCCTGATTAAAGAGCAGATCGAGAATTACCGTTCCGAAGTGGAAGTGACGGATGTCGGCACCGTCATTCAAGTAGGTGACGGGATCGCACAAGTTCATGGCCTTTCCAACGCAATGGCAGGTGAGCTGGTTGAGTTTAAAAACGGCGTCATGGGAATGGTTTTGAACTTGGAAGAACATCATGTGGGGGTTATTATTTTAGGACCTTATCAGGATATTCGTGAAGGGGACCAGGTCAAACGCACCGGCCGCTTGATGGAAGTACCGGTGGGGAAAGCGCTTCTTGGCCGTGTCGTGAATCCGCTGGGTCAGCCGCTTGATGGAAAAGGCCCCATTGAAACCACCGAATTCCGCCCCGTCGAATCTCCTGCACCGGGTGTCATTGACCGGAAATCCGTCCATGAACCTCTGCAAACAGGAATCAAAGCGATCGACTCCATGATCCCGATCGGACGCGGGCAGCGTGAGTTGATCATCGGGGACCGTCAAACAGGGAAAACCACGATTGCCATTGACACCATCATCAACCAAAAAGATGAAGACATGATCTGTGTTTATGTGGCCATCGGGCAAAAACAATCGACCGTTGCACAGGTTGTTGAAAAGCTTCGCCGCTACGGTGCGATGGATTACACCATTGTGGTGGTTGCCAGCGCTTCGGATCCGGCACCGCTTTTATATCTCGCTCCTTATGCCGGTTGTGCAATGGGTGAATACTTCATGTACAAAGGCGGCCATGTTCTCTGCGTTTATGACGACTTGACCAAACAAGCCGCTGCTTACCGCGAGCTTTCGCTCTTGCTCCGTCGTCCGCCAGGCCGTGAAGCTTATCCGGGGGACGTGTTCTATTTGCACTCCCGTTTGCTCGAGCGGGCAGCGAAATTGTCCGACGAACGCGGCGGTGGTTCCTTGACGGCACTTCCGTTTATTGAAACCCAAGCCGGGGACGTGTCCGCATACATTCCGACCAACGTGATCTCCATCACCGACGGGCAAATTTTCCTCGAATCCGACTTGTTCCACTCCGGGGTCCGTCCGGCGATCAGCGTGGGAACATCGGTATCCCGTGTCGGTGGTGCGGCGCAAACCAAAGTCATCAAAAAACTGACCGGAACGTTGCGTTTGGACTTGTCCCAATACTATGAGCTGGCAGCTTTTGCCCAATTTGGTTCGGATTTGGACAAAGCCACCAAAGCGAAACTGGAACGGGGGAAACGCACCGAGGAAATTTTGAAACAGGAGGAACACCATCCGCTTCCGGTTGAGAAACAAGCGGTTTCCTTGTATCTGGTCACCCGGGGACACTTGGATGATATTCCGGTGGAAGATGTGCGCCGTTTCGAGAAAGAGTTCCACAGCTATCTGGAAACCAACGAAGAAGACATCTTGAAATCGATCCGGGAGAAAAAAGTGCTTGAAGACGAGACCGAAGAGAAACTGAAAAAAGCGATCGAAACCTTTAAAAAAGGGTTTGCGGTAACCGAGAAATAAGCCGTTTCAGATAAAGTAGAAAAGAGTCGCTGGCCGCGGCTCTTACGGGGAGATTGGCAGCGGAAAGGCGGTGAAAACATGGGTCAATCGATGCGTGAGATCAAAAGGCGCATTCGTTCGACGGAAAAAATGAGACAAATCACCAAAGCGATGAAGATGGTTGCAGCCGCGAACTTGCGCCGTGCACAGGAAAGAGCGGAAAAAGCGCGTCCTTATGCGGAAAAAATGCGTGAAGTGATCGTAAGCATTGCCCAAGGCACGACGAGTGCAAAACATCCCATGCTGGTATCGCGCCCCGTACGTAAATCAGGCTATCTTGTGATTACGTCGGATCGCGGCCTTGCGGGAGGTTACAACAGCAACCTGTTGCGGATGTTGCTTCAGACTTTGCATGAACGGCATCAAAGCAAAGATGAGTACGTGTTGTTTGTCATTGGCCGGAAAGGCCGGGACTTCTTGAAAAAACGCAATTATCCAGTCATTGATGAGATTACGGGACTTTCTGATTCACCTTCTTATGATGAAGTGCAAGAAATTGCGAAAAAAGCCGTTCGTTTTTATGCAGAAGAGAAATATGACGAGCTGTACATCGTTTACAACGAGTTTGTCAACCCGGTTGTTCAGCGGCCTTTGGACAAACGGTTATTGCCGCTTGCGAGCGAGGATTTGAGCGGGCAGGAACTGGGTCCGAAAACATCTTACGAATATGAACCATCACAGGAAGAAGTGTTATCCGTCTTGCTCCCCCGGTATGCGGAATCGTTAATTTACAGCGCCTTACTCGATGCGAAAGCAAGTGAATTTGCTTCCAAAATGACAGCGATGAGCAATGCAACGGATAATGCGACGGAGCTGATTGATCAATTGACGTTACAGTTGAACCGTGCGCGTCAGGCTGCAATTACTCAGGAAATCGCTGAAATTGTCGGCGGTGCATCTGCGCTAAACGGCTGAGCATGATCTTTTCACAAGCGAAGAAACCAGTGCATGGCAGTTTAAGGAGGGAATTCGATGAGTTCTGGACGTGTGCTTCAGGTTATGGGGCCGGTTGTGGACGTTGAATTTGAACGCGGACATCTGCCCGAGATTAACAACGCGATTAAAGTCAAGCGGGTGGACGGAAGCGAGCTTGTTTTGGAAACGGCTTTACATTTGGGAGATAACACGGTGCGTACCGTAGCCATGGCTTCCACCGACGGTCTGGTCCGGGGGATGGAAGCGATCGATACGGGGAGACCGATCTCCGTACCCGTCGGCCGTCCGACATTGGGACGGGTGTTTAACGTTTTGGGAGAACCGATTGATGAAGCCGGAGAAGTGAAAGGAGCCGAAAAACACTCCATTCACCGTCCGGCACCGAGCTTTGAAGAACAATCGACTGAGCAGGAAATGCTGGAAACGGGAATCAAAGTGGTTGACTTGCTCTGCCCTTATGCCAAAGGTGGAAAAATCGGACTCTTTGGCGGTGCGGGAGTGGGAAAAACCGTTTTAATTCAAGAGTTGATCAACAACATCGCACAAGAGCACGGCGGATTGTCGGTGTTTGCGGGGGTTGGTGAACGTACCCGCGAAGGGAACGACCTTTATCATGAGATGAAAGACACCGGGGTCATTGACAAAACCGTTATGGTGTTCGGACAAATGAACGAGCCACCGGGAGCGCGGATGCGTGTGGCTTTGACCGGTTTGACCATGGCGGAGTATTTCCGTGATCAAGAAGGTCAGGACGTACTGTTATTCATTGATAACATTTTCCGCTTCACCCAAGCCGGATCCGAGGTGTCCGCACTTTTGGGCCGGATGCCGTCTGCGGTGGGTTACCAGCCGACATTGGCAACGGAAATGGGTCAATTGCAAGAACGGATCACCTCCACGAAAAAAGGTTCCGTCACCTCCATTCAGGCCATTTACGTGCCGGCTGACGACTACACCGACCCGGCTCCGGCGACCACCTTTGCCCACTTGGATGCGACCACCAACCTGGAACGTCGTTTGTCTCAAAAAGGGATTTACCCGGCGGTGGATCCGCTCGCATCCACTTCCCGCATCCTGACCCCGGAAGTGGTGGGAGAAGAACACTATCGGGTTGCCCGTGGCGTGCAGGAACTCCTGCAACGTTACCAAGAGTTGCAAGACATCATTGCCATCTTGGGTATGGATGAATTGTCCGAGGAAGACAAAATCGTGGTGGCCCGTGCACGGAAAGTGGAGAAGTTCTTGTCGCAAAACTTCCACGTTGCCGAGCAGTTTACCGGTAACCCGGGTGTATACGTGCCGGTGAAAGAAACGGTTCGCAGCTTCAAAGAAGTGCTGGAAGGAAAATATGACGACTTGCCGGAAGACGCTTTCTACATGGTGGGCGGCATTGACGAAGCCATTGAAAAAGCGAAAAAACTGGGTTATACCCGCATGGTGTAGATCCCGGCATTTTTCCGGCGGATTTCCGGTGCCAACCGGAATACCGATGGATGGATACACGGCTCACTCCGCAGGACAAGGAGGTGAAGCCCTGCCAAATCCCGTGGTTGTTCCCGGGATCAGCAGGTCATGATGGGGAATAAAGTGCAGTTGGATATTGTAACACCTGAGCGGATTGTTTATTCCAAGCACATTGATATGGTGGTGACAAAGGCGGCCGATGGGGAGATTGGTGTGATGGCCCAGCATGTTCCGTTTGTGAGCCCGATTATCGGGGATACCGTTCGGGTGAAAAATGACGGATCGGAAGAGACGTTTAAAATCAGCGGCGGGTTCATTGAAGTGCGCCCCGATAAAGTCACCATTCTCGCTGAATCCGCAGAGGTATAAAAACGGATCTCCAAAAAGACACCTTTTCAGAAGGTGTCTTTTTTATTTTAAGGTTTGTGAAAAATATTTCCCGCATTTGGTGAACCATCTCAGATAAGCGCTATTTTTCTCAAGGAAACGATCCTTCTCACAATTGGGAAAGTAGTGTATAATCAAACAATAGAGGAGGGGATTGCCAACTTTTTAGCACTGCTTTAAAAAAGTATATTACTACTGAAAAATTAGTATTCCATTCAAAGAATGTAAGCGTTTTATTTTTGTATAGATCAAGATGAAGGAGGGGTTTGTTTGTCTGCCGTCAGTCACGGGTTCATTGCCATCTTTTTTATTCTCGGCATTGTTTTGCACATTGTGGCGCTTTCCATCGGAAAACTGCTTCGTCCCCATCAGCCTGCCCCTGATAAGGCCATTTCTTATGAAAGCGGTGTGGATCCGACCGGGGACAGTTGGATTCAGTTTAATGTCCGCTATTATTTGTTCGCGCTCTTGTTTGTCATCTTTGATGTGGAGGCGGTTTTTTTATACCCTTGGGCAGCCGGTTACGATGTTTTGCGCTCTGAGGTGGGGCTGTTCATTCTGGTGGAAATGGTTTTGTTTGTTTTCTTTCTGATCCTGGGTTTGCTTTATGCCTGGAAAAAGAAGGTGTTAGAATGGGAGTAAATTTTGAAAGATTCGCTCCGGTTGAAGAGCAGGAATTAAAGCGGAATGTGGTGACGACGAATTTGGAACAAATCAAAGCCTGGGCGCGCAGCAGTTCTTTATGGCCCCTCACTTTCGGGTTGGCATGTTGTGCGATTGAAATGATGGGCACGGGGGCCCCGCATTATGATCTCGACCGGTTTGGCGTCATTTTTCGTGCATCCCCGCGTCAGTCGGATGTCATGATTGTCGCAGGAACCGTGACCAAAAAAATGGCGCCTTTGTTGCGCAGATTATACGATCAGATGCCGGAACCCAAGTGGGTGATCGCCATGGGTTCTTGTGCCACCGCCGGCGGACCGTATGTGAAATCGTATTCCGTTGTCAAAGGCGTTGATCAAATTGTGCCGGTCGATGTCTACATTCCGGGATGTCCTCCCAATCCGGCAGCCCTGATTTACGGGATCAACAAATTGCAGGAAAAAATCCGTTATGAAGCCAAATACGGGAAGAAGGTGACGAACCGGTGAGTTCTCATGAAGAAGATCGAAAAAAATCTGAAGAAAAAGAAAAAGGGATGGAAAAGAAAAACGCATCAGACGCCGGGCCGGATTCAAATGCTTTAGAACCGGAAAAACCGGCTCCCCAATCCCCGAAGCCGAAAGAAAAAGCCGTTCCCCGACGGGCAAGGCCTGCTTCTAAACCAGCCGGCAAAGAGGAGAAAAAACCGGAAGAGCCCTCACCGCTTGAACCGGTTTTAAAACGTTTTAAGCAGGAAATCGTGGAAAAAGCAGGGGAAGACGCCGTGGTTGAAGATTATATCAACCGGGCCAGCGGACATGTTCCCACGTTTGTCATCGCCAGAGAAAAATGGCTTGAGGTGGCCCGGCTTTTGAAAGAGGATCCCTTGTTTTCCTTTGATTATTTGCGCAATCTGTCGGCTGTGGATTACCAAAAAGAAATTGAAGTGGTTTACCAGTTTTACTCTTTCAAAAAGAAACACCAGATTGCCATTCGCGTCAAAACAGACCGGGATGAGGCCAAAGTGCCGAGTGTGGCTCATTTATGGAAAGCAGCCGACTGGAATGAACGGGAAGCTTATGACCTGATGGGGGTTGTTTTTGAAGGGCACCCGAATCTGAAGAGGATTTTGTTGCCGGATGAATGGGTGGGGCATCCGCTCCGGAAAGATTACGAACCACTGGATAAGGAGGTTTAATCCTTGTGCTTAGAACGGAAGAAATGTTGCTGAATGTCGGACCTCAACATCCCAGCACTCATGGTGTGCTCCGTTTGGTCGTGAAAATAGACGGGGAAATCATTGTGGATGCCGAGCCGGTGATTGGATATCTCCACCGTGGAACTGAAAAACTGGCGGAGGATCTGAATTATACGCAAATCATTCCCTATACGGACCGGATGGACTATCTGTCCGCCATGACCAACAATTATTCCATCGTCCATGCCACCGAAAAGCTGATGCAACTGGAAGTTCCGGAAAAGGCTCAATTTTTGCGGGTCATTGTGATGGAGCTGAACCGGATTGCCAGCCATTTGGTTTGGATGGGAACGTATTTGTTGGATATCGGTGCTTTAAGCCCTTTTTTATATGCATTTCGGGACCGGGAAAAGATTTTGGATCTGTTTAATGAGTTGTGTGGTGCCCGGATCACGTTCAACTATATGCGCGTGGGCGGTGTCAAATGGGATGCGCCTCCGGGTTGGATTGACAAGGTCGGGCAATTCGTGGAGAACATGAAACGGCAAATGAAAGAATACCATGATCTCATCACCGGAAATGAAATCTTTATTCAGCGGACCAAAGGAATCGGGGTGGTTTCGCCGTCACTGGCCATTGAATACGGATTGTCGGGTGCCAATTTACGGGTGACCGGCGTGGATTGGGATTTGAGGAAGAACCAGCCGTATGCGATTTATGAACGGTTTGAATTTGATGTGCCGGTCGGGAAAACCGGAGATTTGTATGAAAAATATTTGTGCCGGATGAGGGAAATTGATGAATCGCTGAAAATCGTTGAACAAGCGGTTGCTCAGTTTCCTGAAAGCGGTCCGGTCATGGGGAAAGTTCCCCGGGTTCTCCGGGTTCCGGAAGGAGAGATTTATTGCGGTATCGAATCTCCACGGGGAGAGCTGGGCTGCCACATTGTCAGCAACGGGAAAGACAAACCGTGGCGGTTAAAGTTCAGGCGTCCGTCTTTTTATAATTTACAGATACTCCCGACTTTATTAAAAGGGGAGAATATATCCAATTTGGTGGCGATTTTGGGCGGAATCGACATTGTGCTCGGGGAGGTGGATTGTTGATGAATCCGTGGATGATCATCGGACCGGTTTTGCTTTTGCTGATCGTGCTCGGGTTTGTGACGTATGCCATTTTGTTTGAGCGGAAAGTGCTGGGCTGGATGCAAAACCGGATCGGCCCGAACCGGGTGGGCCCCCGGGGGATGTTTCAAACCGTGGCGGATGTTTTGAAGCTGCTCATCAAAGAAGATGTCATTCCCGAAAAAGCGGATGCCGGATTGTTTAAACTGGCGCCGGCAATTGCCTTTGTTCCCGCTTTTGCCGTGGTTGCGGTGATTCCTTTCACCCCTTCCATTCAGTTTTCTGACTTTGCAGTCGGTTTGCTGTATTACATGGCGGTTTCCAGCATTACCATCATCGGAATCATGGTGGGAGGCTGGTCTTCCAACAACAAATATGCATTGATCGGCGGGATGCGTTCGGCAGCGCAAATGATCAGTTATGAAATTCCACTGGTGATGTCTGTCGTCGGGATCGCTTTGTCAGTCGGTTCTTTAAACCTTGCCGAGATTGTGGAGGCCCAAAAAGAGGTTTGGTTTATTTTCCCGCAATTTATCGGTTTTGTGGTCTTTTTGATTGCATCGGTTTCGGAATTGAACCGGACGCCGTTTGACCTGCCGGAAGCCGAATCGGAACTGGTGGCCGGTTACCACGTGGAATATACGGGTTTCCGGTTTGCATTTTTTATGCTGGCGGAGTATACCTACATTTTTGCCATGGCATCCCTGACGACCGTGCTTTATCTGGGCGGATGGAATGCACCGTTTGGCCTCACGTGGGTTCCGCCGGTCATTTGGTTTATATTGAAATTTTTGCTGGTCGTGTTTTTCCTGTTCTGGTTGAGAGCCACCATGCCGAGGATTCGTGTGGACCAACTGATGCAATTTGCATGGAAGGTGTTGTTGCCGGTGGCTCTTTTCAATATTTTGCTGACTTGTCTTTTAAAAGAAGTGCCGGTGATCGGGACTTATTATTAACGGAAACGGATTGGAGGGGAAAATGGTGCTTGGCTTGATCAAAGGGTTGGGGGTCACCCTCAAAAACATGACAAAGCCGAAGGTCACTTACCGTTATCCGGATGAGCCGCTCGAGATGCCCGACCGCTTTCGCGGAATACAGCATTTCGATCCGGAAAAATGCATTGTCTGCAACCAATGTGTCCGCATCTGCCCGACCGATTGCATTTCATTGACGGGGAAAAAGCATCCGGAAAAGAAAGGGAAAGTGATTGACACTTACGATATCAACTTTGAAATTTGCATCTTGTGCGATTTATGCACGGAAGTCTGCCCGACGGAAGCCATTGTCATGACCAATAACTATGAGCTCGCCGTTTACGGAAGGGATGAATTGTTTAAAGATTTGGAGTGGCTCAACCAAAATAACACAAAGATTCGAAAAGAAAACAGCACCAATCTCATCAAAAAACCGGGAGGAAAAAAATAATGCCCGTAAACGCTGAATTCATTGCATTTTTTATCCTTTCCGTCATGGCGATTGGCGGGGCCGTGTTCATGATCAACTTCACAAGGGTCATCCATATGGCTTTGGCGCTCGCATTCACTTTCTTCAGTATCGCAGGCATTTATTTGCTCTTAAACGCCGAGTTCTTGGCGGTGATCCAGGTGCTCATTTATACCGGGGCCATTTCGATTCTCATGCTGTTCGGGATCATGTTGACCAAACACCGGGATGAAGAGAAAAGTTCGGTCGCACCTTGGCATGCCGTGCTCGGTTTTATCGCTGTCGCCGCCTTTTTTGGCGTCATGATGTGGATCATATACCGGGTACCGGTGTGGAGCGAACCGCATAACGGGGAAGGATGGAACGTCGTCCGGCTGGGAGAGCGGGTCTTCACCGAATACGTGATCCCGTTTGAACTGGCTTCGATTTTACTCTTGGTGGCACTGGTCGGGGCAGTCATTCTGGCAAAAAGGGAGGAGAAATGAGATGGTCATCACTTCTTACCTTGCTTTGTCGGCCATCTTGTTCAGTATCGGTTTGTATGGCGTGCTGACGAAGAAAAACGCCGTGATGGTTCTGTTCTGCATTGAGTTGATGTTTAACGCCGCAAATATCAACTTTGTGGCATTTTCCAAATTCGGGCTGTTTCCCAATCTGACGGGCCAAATCTTCACGCTGTTTACGATTACGGTGGCAGCGGCGGAAGCGGCCGTGGGGATTGCCATTCTGATTGCCTTGTACCGGCAGGTGTCCACGGCGGAAGCCGACCGTTATCATTCGCTGAGAGGTTAGCGGAAGCGATCAAACTTCTAAAAAGAAGGAAGGGTCAGAAATGGAAGCAAACATGGCTCTGTTGATTCCTCTTTTTCCATTCATTGCATTTCTTTTGCTTCTGTCCGGCCGTGGATTCATTCAAAGGAAATTTGCGGCCGCAACAGGAGTGACGGCAACGTTTCTTTCTTTGTTGCTGTCCGTTTATGTTTGGTTGTCCGGGGAAACCGTCACATGGAACATTCCCTGGTTGAATCTGGGGGACGTTGCGGTTTCTTTCAGCATCCATCTGGGTTCCCTGCAAATCTTGATGCTTCTGATCATCAGCATCGTCAGTTTTCTGGTTCATCTGTATTCTTACGGTTATATGGAACGGGATGATCGGATCCGGGTGTTTTATGCTTATTTGGCTTTGTTCACTTTTTCCATGTTTGGTCTGGTCATGTCGGCCAATCTGTTGTGGATCTATATCTTTTGGGAATTGGTCGGGGTTTGTTCCTTCTTGTTGATCGGGTTTTGGTATTTCAAACCGGAAGCCAGGGAAGCGGCACGCAAGGCATTTGTCGTCACAAGAATCGGGGATGTCGGTTTCTTCATTGCCATTGTCCTGATGTTTTGGCATGTGGGAAGCTTTGAAGTTTCCGATTTGAAAACGGCTGTGGTTTCCGGGCAAATGTCCCCCGGCTTGATCACTTTGTTGGCGGTTCTCATCTTTATCGGAGCGGTTGGAAAATCCGGGCAGTTCCCGTTACATACCTGGTTGCCGGACGCCATGGAAGGTCCGACGCCGGTCAGTGCCCTGATCCATGCCGCCACCATGGTAGCTGCCGGGGTTTATCTCGTTGCCAATCTGTTTTTCCTCTTTCAGTCATCCCCTTCTGCCATGGATGTGGTGGCTTATATCGGGGGATTCACTGCGATTTTTGCCGCGACCATCGGATTGATGCAGCATGACATCAAACGGGTGCTTGCTTATTCCACGGTGAGCCAGCTTGGCTTCATGATGTTGGCCCTGGGTTCGGCCGGATATGTTGCCGGGGTTTTCCATCTCTTTACCCACGCCTTTTTCAAAGCGTTGTTGTTTTTGGGAGCCGGGGCGGTCATTGTCTTGCTCGCCCATGAACAGGATTTGCGGAAAATGGGAGGGCTCTGGAAAACCCACCGCCAACTCGGTGTCTGGTTCTTGGCCGGTTGTTTATCCATTGCGGGGATTCCGCCTTTCTCCGGATTTTTCTCCAAGGATGAGATTTTGTTTTCCGTTTACCAGGATGGAAGGACGGGGCTTTTTGTCACCGGGTTGATTGCCTCCTTCTTCACGGCTCTTTATATGTTCCGCCTTTTCTTTCTGGTGTTTGCCGGGGAACCGCGGGGACCCAAGGCTGACCGGCCGGTGCCGGCCGTGATGATGATTCCGGTGGCCGTGCTGGGGATTTTCTCGATTGGAAGCGGATGGGTCGGTTTGCTTTCCGGCGGGGGATTTGAACACTGGCTGGCCGCCGGTAACGGATCCGTTCCCGATGCCGCATCGGCTCCGGTGTGGTTGGCGGTCGTGACGGTGGCGGTTTCCCTGGCCGGGATCGGATTGGCCTGGCTGTTTTACGGAAAAGGAAAGTTCAGTGCCCGTCAGGCGGCACAAACCGTTCCCTGGCTCCATCGCCTGGTTTTGAACAAATATTATGTGGATGAATTGTATCAATATTTGTTTGTATGGACGACCAAAGGCATCGGATGGTTTTTGTCCGGATGGGACCGGTTTGTGATCGGAGGGATTGTCCGGTTTGTCGGTTGGGTCGTCCAATTGACCGGGCGTTTGGGCTCCAGGATCCAAAACGGGCAGGCACAGACTTATGTGCTGGTGAGTGTGATTGGGTTTGTCCTTTTGATGGTAGGAATGACAGCGGGGAGGTTATTTAAATGAGTCGGTTTGATTGGATGCCTTCACTGATCACGTTTCTCCCGCTTTTAGGGGTTTTGGTTCTCATTTTTCTTCCCCGTGAGAAAGTGCGCTGGCACCGGATTTGCGGGATTTTGTCCACACTTCCGCCGCTTTTGTTGTCCTTGTTGATGTATGCGCAATTTGATCAGGGGTTGAAAGGGTTCCAGTGGGTGAAATCGGTTGTCTGGTTTCAAATCCCCCTCTTACAGGGAGAACCGTGGACCTTTCATTACAGTATGGGAGTGGACGGATTATCGCTTCCTTTCATTGTTTTGACCACCCTGATCAGTGCCGTGGCTGCCGCGGCATCCGGGTTCATCAGGGAGGAGACCAAAGGGTTTTACCAGCTGTTTTTGCTCTTGGAGACAGGGATGATCGGGGTTTTTGCCGCATCCAATCTGTTTCTCTTTTTCATCTTCTTTGAAGTCACATTGATTGCCGCTTATTTTCTGATCGGAAAGTGGGGGTTTTTGGGCCGGGAGAAAGCAGCCAACCAGTTTTTGTTGTTTAACGGTCTGGGATCCGGATTCCTTCTGTTTGCCATGGTGGCTTTGCTGCTTCTCTTTGGCACGTTGGACTATTCGGCGTTGCAAGACCGGATGGATCAAGTGATGGGGCAATTTTCACTGCTGCCCCCGGCTTTGAAAACGATGCTGTGGGGAACGTTTGCGGCCCTTGTGATCGCATTTTGCATTAAGTTGCCCGTGTTTCCTTTCCACAGCTGGATGTTAAAAACGCACGTGGAAGCTCCCATCCCGGTGGTGATGATTCATGCCGGGGTCCTGCTGAAGATGGGGGCTTACGGTTTGATCCGGTTCGGGCTGGGATTGTTCCCGGTGCAAATGAAGGAAATTTCCGTCTATCTGGCCGTGTTTGGCTTGGTGAACATTTTGTACGGAGCTTATATTGCCATTGTGCAAAAAGAGTTGAAGCATGTGCTGGCTTATTCCAGTGTCAGCCATATGGGAATCATTTTGTTCGGACTGGCCGCTATAAATACGGCCGGATTAAACGGAGCGGTTTTTCAGGCGGTGTCCCACGGTATCATCTCGGCACTGCTTTTCTTCCTCGTCGGCAGCATTTATGAGCGTGCCAAAACGACGGAATTGGACGATCTGGGCGGACTGGCCAAATCGGCACCGGTACTTTCGGGAATTTTCCTGACCGGTGGATTGGCGCTTTTGGGATTGCCTGGGCTTTCCGGTTTTATCAGCGAGTTTCTTGCTTATCTCGGCGTGTTCCAAAACCATCCGGTGATTGGAGCGGTCGGGGCACTCGGGTTGATTTTCACCGTGGTTTATGCATTGCGTGCCGTGTTAAAAACGACCTTCGGGCCGTTGCCGGAACGTTTTCAGGCGGTTGGTGATCTTTATTGGCGCGAAACCTTTCCGATGTTGGTGATGGTGATGGTGATTGTCCTGATCGGTGTTTATCCGGCCGTTTTGAGTGCACCGATGCAAGAAACGTTAGATCTTATTGTATCTCGGATCGGAGGGTAGGGGCATGATGCAAACATTGCTGGATTTTGACCTGAGGGTGATGGCCCCCGAGCTGACGATCGTCGTTGTCGCCGCTCTGTTGATGATTTTGGATTTGTTGTTGAAAGAAACGGTGTCAAAGAGATGGATGGGCATCTTCGGGCTCATTGCCATCTTGGCGGCAGGCGTTTTCGTCGGTATGGGTTGGGGGCATGAACCGTATCAGATTTTGGGGGATTCGTACCGGATTGATCATTTGAGCTTGACGCTCAAAGCCATTTTGCTTGCCGGAACGGCTTTGGTTTTCTTGTTTTCCTTCCGGAAGGACGAAGAGTTGAAAGCGGAAAGCGAATATTATTCTTTGCTTCTTACCGCATTGCTCGGTGCCATGATTATGGTGTCGTCGGCGGAATTGATCACGTTGTTTGTCGGCTTGGAGCTTTTGAGCCTCTCATCCTACATATTGGCCGGGATTCGGAAAAAACGGACCGATGCGACCGAAGCGGCGTGGAAATATGTTGTTTTGGGAGGGGCTTCCTCCGCTTTTATCCTGTACGGGATGTCCTTCCTCTACGGATTGACCGGAAGCACCCATTTGTTTGAGATACGGGACCGTGTGGCGGAAGTGGCGGCAACTGATTACCAGCTGTTCCTCTTTTTATCGTTCTTTTTGATGATGGTCGGGTTTGGTTTTAAAATTTCATCCGTGCCTTTCCACACTTGGGTTCCCGATGTTTATCAGGGTGCATCCACCCCGGTGGCGGTGTTTCTGGCTGTGGTGTCCAAAGCCGCAGCGTTTGCCCTGGTACTCCGGATATTGCTCGGGGCCTATATTCCCCTGGTGTCAAACGGTGTCTGGAATGAAGTGATTTCCTGGACATTGATGATCATGGCAGCGGCTTCCATGATTGTGGGAAACACGGTGGCATTACGCCAAACCAATGCCAAGCGGCTGATGGCTTACTCCAGCATCGCCAATGCCGGCTATCTGCTGGTTCCTCCCGCCACGATGGGATTTGTGGGATATGATTTGTTCCCGAGTCTGGTGTATTACCTCATCGCCTATCTGTTCATGACGGCCGGGGCCTTTGTGGTGATTGAAGTTGTGGGAAAAGAGGTGGGAACCTATGATTTGAAAGCTTTTTCCGGATTGTACCAGCGTTCGCCGGGGCTGGCGGTGATCATGACCCTGTTTCTTTTGTCTCTTGCCGGCCTTCCCGTGACGGCGGGGTTTGTGGGGAAATTTTACATTTTGATGAGCGCGGTGGCCGGTTCCCATCATTGGCTGGCGCTCATCATGATCATCACAACGGTGATTTCTTATTACTATTATTTTCGCATTGCCCGGCACATCTATTTTAGAAAAGCCGGGGAGGTTGGAAAGCTGAACGTCCCTTGGGCGGTGATGGCTGTGATCGGGATCGGATGTTTGGGCACCCTTTTGTTGGGATTGATGCCGGACTACTTCTTTCAAGCCTTGGGAGATCTGGATTGGATGTCCGCGTTCTCCCAAGCCGCCAATTCTTCCCCTTAGAGTCTCTTTTTATCCGGTGAAAGCATACCCTTCGTCAGGAGGGGTATGCTTGTTTTGTTCATGCATTTGCAAAAATATCTTTTGCGCATTCGCCATTTTTTTTGTACCATGGTAGCATGTGAACATATGCCTGAGGGAGTGCATATTATGGATGGGACGACGCAGCTGGCCTTGTCGGGGCTGGTGAACATATTCCTCTCGATCCTCAGCATTGCCTTTGTCTGGTGGATTTTGCTGGGCATGCGCATCGAGCAACTGTTTAAAAAGAATCACACGGCTCAGATCAGAGCCTTGATGATCGTCTTGTCGATCATTCTCGGGCATCAACTGGCGTCCTTTTTTATTGATTATCTCAGTTGGTCCAGGCTGATCAGCCAGCTGATTCACTGACCGGTTCCACGTATATCCTTTCCCCTGAATGTGAAGAATGGGAATAATAAGAATTTGGGGAGAGGGATGGAAAATGTGGGGGATTGTGAAAAAAGTGATTCTCTTTTGTGTCTTTTTGCCTTTTTTATTCATTGGATCACAGGAACAATCCCGGCCTGAAGGGCAATTGATCCAAGCGTTCAAGAAAGTCGGCGTGGAGCCGGAGCGATATGTGCTGCATTATGGAAACCGGCTGCACCGGGCAATGAGCCGGCAAGAGATCGAAGAGTGGACACAAGCATTGAGTCGTTCATTCAATATCGGACCTGCAGAACGCAATGATGAGTTTGACGGAATAAAATTTTCGGCGGAAGGGATCATTGAACAAAACATTTTGGTGAAAATGGTTGTGATCAATGATGAACCGTCTGAAGCACTCAACCATCCATATTTGTCCATTCAATTGGAAGGAAAAGGAAGTGACCGGGAAAACTGGCAAGCCGCCCGCGATCATGTGACGCGTGTGTTGTTAAATCATGGCATTACTCCATCTTATCATTATTCTGTTCAGGGAAGCAGGCCGGTGCAAAACGAACAGGAGGAACATTTACTTGCGGAGATTTTCCGGTTGTTGAAAGCGGAAGAGGTGGAAGCGATGCACACGGATCATACCATCAGCATCTCCGCACTTTCTCCGTTGTTGCCGGCAGGCATCAAGACCAGAGGCGGCATGATGAATATGCAAGCGGCCGTTCGGATGAATCAGGATGCCCATCGCATGGTTATCACTTTAGGCACGCCAATTATCACCATCGAATATTAGTTTTTGGGGGGAAAAGCTTTGGAAAAGATCATCGTTCAAGGCGGAACACGTTTAAAAGGAAGAGTGAAAGTACATGGCGCCAAAAATGCGGTGCTTCCTTTGATTGCCGCATCCATTTTGGCATCCAGAGGGGACATCAAAATTACGGATGTTCCGCTTTTGGAAGATGTGAAAACCATCACTCAACTGTTGAAACGCTTGGGGATCCAAGCCGATCTGGGTGATGACCAAATCGTGATCAATGCAGAAAAAGTGGGATCCACCGAAGCGCCTTATGAACTGGTGCGCAAGATGAGAGCTTCTGTTTTGGTGATGGGACCCCTGCTTGCCAGAAAAAAACATGCGCGGATTCCTCTCCCGGGAGGATGTGCCATCGGAAGCAGGCCGATTGATCTGCATTTGAAAGGATTGGAAGCCATGGGTGCCCGGTTTGACATCGGGCAGGGCTACATTGAAGGAACCATTGACGGGCGCCTTCATGGAGCAACGATTTATCTGGATTTCCCAAGTGTCGGAGCTACCCAAAATATCATGATGGCAGCAACATTGGCTGAAGGCCGGACAGTGATTGAAAATGCCGCTTGTGAGCCGGAAATCGTGGATCTGGCCAACTTCCTCAATGCGATGGGCGCAAAAATCCGGGGAGCCGGTACTGATGAAATTCGCATCGATGGCGTGGATATTTTGCGGGGAACGGAATACACCGTGATTCCCGACCGGATCGAAGCCGGAACTTACATGGTGGCGGCTGCCATCACCCGCGGCGAAGTTTTTGTGGAAGGAGCCATTTCCGATCATTTGGTTCCGTTGATTGCCAAGATGCGTGAAATGGGAGTTCATGTGCTTGACGGCGAAAACGGGATTCACGTCCGTGCAGAAGGGGAGTTGAAACCCGTGGATGTCAAAACCTTGCCCTATCCCGGATTTCCGACGGACATGCAATCGCAGATGATGGCTCTTTTGCTTACCGCAAACGGAAACAGCATGTTGACGGAAACCGTGTTTGAAAACCGGTTTATGCATGTGGAAGAGTTTAAGCGGATGGGGGCGCAGATTAAAATCGACCGGCGCACCGCATTGATTGAAGGTGGAAAACCGTTGTCGGGGGCTCAGGTGAAAGCCACGGATCTGCGTGCCGGTGCGGCCTTGATTCTGGCCGGGTTGGCGGCGGAAGGAGTCACCGAAGTGACGGAGCTGCATCATGTGGATCGTGGTTATGTGGATATTGTCGGGAAATTGAGAGGTTTGGGAGCCAAAATTGAACGGGTGAGCGAGGAAAAAAGTTCCGGGGTGGAACAAAAATCTTTTGCATGACCAAACGAAGGTCAAGCGGCTTCTTTGAAAGGAAGCCGCTTTTTTCTTTATCAGGAAATCTACGAATTCCGGTTCTAAAAAAGGGGGTTTTTTTCATAGCTTGGTAGTAAACGCTGTGATGCAAATGGAGGCGAAGAACAGATTGCACAAAGGATTGCTGATGGCATTGTTGGGGCTGTTGGGCGTCATCCTTTTGGTTCCGGTGTTTTTGGTTGCCTTGGATTCCGATGTTCCGCCGGAGGCATTGGCAAAAGAGAAAGCGATTCAAAATGAAAATCAGGATATCCGGGTCAAAGTGTACTTGACAGAGTCGAAAAAAGTGGTTCAGTTGCCGTTGGAAGAGTACATTTACGGGGTCGTGGCGGCGGAAATGCCGGCGGATTTCCACAAGGAAGCCTTAAAAGCCCAGGCTTTGGCTGCCCGGACTTATATCGTGGACCGGCTGGAACGGAAAGATTATTCGGATCTGTCCAAATGGGGGAAAGAAGCAAAGAAAGCACATGTCACGGACACAGTGAACCATCAGGCTTTTAAAACGGATGACATGTTGAAAAAGGAGTGGAAAGCCCGGTATGAAACCTTCCGGAATTCCATCCGGGAGGCCGTGAAGGAAACCGAAGGCCAGATCATCACCTATCGGGGAAAGCCCATTTATGCCGCGTTTTTTTCAACCAGCAACGGTTATACTGAGAATTCGGAGGAGTATTTCAAACATAAGTATCCGTACTTGCGGAGCGTGTCTTCCCCATGGGACCGGATGTCCCCGAAATATATTCACCGGCATACGTTGTCATGGGACGAGTTTGTCAGCCGGCTGGAAAAGAAAACCGGACAGGCGGTCAGCCTTCCGGCCTCAACCGGTACGCGTTTGATCCGGGTGACCGGGCGTACGGAAGGAAAAAGAATCGCCAAAATCAGGATTGGCGATCAGACATTTACCGGCAGGGAAATCCGGGAAGCCTTGGGATTGGCTTCAACCGACTTTGATGTGGAGGTACGGGGGGATCAGCTTCAAATTACCACCCGCGGATACGGACACGGCGTCGGCATGAGCCAATGGGGCGCCAATTTGATGGCAAAACAGGGAAAAAAGGTGGATGAAATCATCCGGCATTATTACCAGGGGGTAAAGATTGAGCCCTTCTCCCCCGATCAAGTAAAATAAAGAATTTCTGCCCGGGGGAAGTAAGTGGAAATGGTGCGGTGCATAAAATCTTTGATTTCGTCCATTTGCTCTTTGGGGTAAACATACTTTACCCGTCCGTAAGGGCCCCATTTTTTTCTCCGTTTTTCATCGTCCATGTCCAGCTTGGTCTTGGGGTAACGTTCTTCGATGACCCGTTTGGCGCTTTGCGTGTAACGGTGGGTGATGAGTTCAAAGGTCAAATCATCCACTTCGGGAAGGCGGTCGGACAAGTTTTTCAATAAGGCCTCGTATTGTTCTTTCCATCCGGAAAAAGAAGACATGATGGGAGCGATGATAAATCCGAGCGGGTAGCCGGCTTCCGCCACCTTTCCGGCGGCTTCGATCCGGTCCGGCAACGGGGAGGTTCCCGGTTCAAAATGCTTGACCACATAATCGGCATTGATGCTGAAGCGAAAACGGGTATGTCCTTTGTGGTCGGCATTCAAAAGGGGTTCCACGTTGGCGTACTTGGTGACAAAGCGCAAACGACCCAACGGCTGTTTTCCCATGAATTCGATGGTTTTGAAAAGCGACCCGGAAATGTGCTCGATGCCCACCGGATCGGAAGTACATGCGGCTTCAAACCGGGTGATTTCCGGAGCGCGTTCTTGAATGTATTTTTCGGCTTGGGAAAAAATTTCATCCAGGTTGACATAAATCCGGATATAAGGACGCTTTCCGAGCGTTGTTTGCAGATAACAGTAATGGCAATGGCCCATACAGCCGGTGGCCAGCGGAATGGCATATTCGGCCGAGGGCTTGGATTGTTCGAATTTCAATGATTTCTTCACCCCGATGACCAAGGTCCGCTTGGCAATCCGGTATTTATCCAACGGGGTTTTTCCCGGCAGGCCTTTCACCTGGTTGTGCGAGGTCGTCGGCCGGACCGGAATCTTCATGTTTTGGAACCTTGCCACCAATTCTTTTCCCAGCGGATAGTCCAAGGCTCCGGGTTCGTAGTAGACCAGATCGGGTTCAAAGGGTTTTATCACCGTTTCACCTCCTTCTGCCAAACCTTTTCTAAAGTATGAGCCAAAGAAATGAAGATCATGTATGTCTCAGTTTTGACTTTGCTTCGAATTTACTAAAAGTTCCCATCTGTGGGTATAAAAAGAGAGAAGCTGGTCGACAATGGTTCCTGAGGTGATTTCCATGAAATCGAAGGAACCAAATGCAAATAACCAGATTTCTTCCTTTGAAAAAGCAAAGCGACGTTTGAAATGGAAAAAGTTAATGTCCAAAAAATGGTTTTTCCCTGCTGTTTATCTCTTTGTGGCAGCACTGATTTTAAGTGTGGCATGGTGGTATCAGGATCATCAGGTCGAAAAAGCATCCAAAACCACCAGGGATCTGGTGGAACAAAATCTTCCCCAAGAGCCGATTCCGACCAATCCGACCGATGATGACATGGTATTGCCTGTCGCAAAAAATGCCCATGCCAACAAAACCATGGGATTTTACAAGCAAGAAGATCCGGAAGCGAGCCGGGAATCCTCTTTGAACCAGTATGCCAACACGTTCACGCCGCATTCGGGGGTTGACTTCGCGAAAAAAGACGGAGGCACCTTTGATGTGGTGGCGGCATTGGAAGGGAAAGTGGTGAAAGTCGAGGAAAACCCGGTTGTCGGATGGCAAGTGGTCATTCAGCATGAAAGCGGCATTCAAACGATTTACCAAAGCTTGGACGATGTGCGGGTCAAAAACGGACAAACCGTCAAAAAAGGACAAGTGATTGCCAAAGCCGGACGCAATCGTTTTGAAAAGGAAGCAGGTGTTCATCTGCATTTCGAAATCCGCGACCGGAATCAGAAAGCCATCAATCCGGATGTTTATTTAAGCGGGGAAAAATAAGGAAAAAGGCGTTTCCGTCCAAGGGAACGCTTTTTTTGTTCCAAGGAAAAAGAAAAATTGCCAAACATGGCTTGTCATGGCTTGTTTAGAAAGAATAACCCGCCTCTTCCCTCAATATAATGTAGCAAATGGAGAAGAGAGGAGGGTCTGGCGGGGTGCATGAATATATTAAGGAGCGAACATTAAAGATCGGACATTATTTTGTGGAGACGCGAAATACGGTCCGGACGATTGCGAAAGAGTTTGGTGTATCCAAGAGCACGGTCCATAAAGACCTGACGGAACGATTGCCGGAAATCAACCCGGAACTGGCTCGTCAAGTGAAAGAGATATTGGAATACCATAAGTCGATTCGTCATATAAGAGGAGGAGAAGCGACAAAGATTAAATATAAGCAAAAAACCGGAAAAAAGAAGCAAGAAGTGTCCGTGTGACTGTGAAAATGAGACGGAAGCACCGGCAGTGTTTACATAAAAACAAGATCCCCGAATCATTGCCATAATATGTATCCTTTTTCCTCCCAACCGGTGCTTCTTCTGTATAAGAAACTTTCACACTCCTATAAGCTGTAAGTATAGACTTATGTTCATAGTTGCGATATATTCTATTATGAGTAGAATGGAGCTTCTTTAGAAGTAAACTTGATTTTGTTGGACGAGCTTCATGAAATAGAGAGGATCGGAAATAGAAGTTAGCCTTGGAGAGGAATGCAGATGAGTTATTCTGATAAAGAAAAACACATGGACTACCAATCCGACGATGTGGAGTCTTCAGCAGAAAAATTCAATAATCCATCGAACCATTCGACAGTGGGAAATGAAAAAGTGGATGATATTTTGCCGGTAGGCCAATTGAAATGGCGAAAAGATGAAGAAGAAGAGCAAGATACCCACGACAGCTTGGAGGCTGCCCGCAAGTTTGAGCCTGCAAAGCATGACAGCGACAAAGAGAAAGACAAAGAGAAAAAGCAGGAACAGACGGAGGAGAAGAAAGACTCCGGCAACCAGTTTGGTTCCAATGAGCATGGCGCACCTCCATCCTTCGAAGTGGAACAACCTTCTTCCCCGCATGAAAAACGGCAGCTTTCATTGGAAGACACGTTAACTCCCATCGATTTCAAGGAATATTCCATTGATCCGGTCATCGGAGCAAACAGCGGCGACGAGAATTTCAAAGAAGAAGTAAAAAAGCCGTCTTTTGTTGCGGAACAGCCGGTGGAACCGCGGGTGGAACAACCGGGCTTCACCAAAGAAAAAAGGCAAAGTCCCGCTTCTCACGGTGATGATGATCCGGCGATTGATGAGAAAAAAGAGCAAATTCGAAAATGGGTTAAAATTCTTTGGCTGCCTGTTTCGCTCATTGTGGCTTTGTATGCGGGATTCGTCGTTGGTCATACCATCATTGGTGATCAACCGGCCGGCGATTTCTTGAATTTTGACATGTGGGTGCATATTTATCAATTGGTTTTTGGATCATAAGCCCCGTCTGTCATTTGGATGAAAGACGGGCTCTTTCCTTTTTTATCAACCATCCGTTCGGTAAACTGTAAGAAGGGGGGTCCTGAATGAATTTGCCCAATTTCTTGACCATGATTCGCCTTTTTTTGATTCCTGCGTATTTTGTTGCATTTTTTTCGGACACGCCATGGAATGTACACTGGGCGTTTGGGATCATTCTTCTTGCGGGGTTCACCGATGTCATTGACGGGTATGTGGCCAGAAAGACAAAGCAAGTGACCCAGATCGGAATCATGCTGGATCCTTTGGCGGACAAATTAATGATGCTCTCTGTTTTTTTATCCCTGATGATTTCCGGAAAAATCGGAGTTTGGGCTGCCTTTATCATTGTCTTGCGTGATGTGTCCATGATCCTTTTTTCTGTTTTCCTGAAGCTGAGAGGCAAACGAACGGTCCCGGCAAACATTTTCGGCAAGCTGACAACCTTTTTGTTTTATGTTGCTTTATTTTTTATCATGTTTGAATTGCCGCTTGCACAAACTTTTTTATGGTCGGTCATTATTTTGTCCTACATCACGACACTTTCTTACCTGTTGCAATTGAAAACGGTGAACGAACGGGCTATGTAGGAAGAATCGGTGACCGGATCCGGTTCTTTTTTCGATTTGACTTCAGACGGATTAGGGAGGTTAACGGATGGTACGGAATATGACACGCAGCATTATCGTGGAAACTCCTTCAAAGCCTGGCAACCTGGGAAAAGTGACCACAGCGATTGGACAAGCAGGAGGCGACATCGGGGACATTACCACCATCAAGATCGGCCCGTTTTCCACACTCCGGGACATCACGGTCCAGTGTGAGAGTGAAGCGCATCTGGATCAGGTGGTTTCCAGCATTGAAGCATTGGGGGGCGGCATTTACGTTCACTCCATATCAGATGAAGTGTTAAGTGCCCATGAAGGCGGAAAAATCCGCATGGTCAGCAAGATGGACATTCGGTCCCTGGCGGATTTGCGACGTGTCTACACCCCGGGGGTGGCCAATGTATGCCTGGAGATCCGGGAGAATCCGGAAAAAGCCAATTATTATACAAGCATTGGAAACACCGTTGCCATTGTGACCGATGGCACAGCCATTTTGGGGCTTGGCAATATCGGACCGTTGGCGGGAATGCCGGTGATGGAGGGCAAGGCCGCTTTGTTTGACCGCTTTGCCGGGATCAGCGGGATTCCGATTTTGTTGGATACAAGTGATCCGGATGAAGTGGTGAAAACCTTGAAACACATTTATCAGGGATTTGGAGGCATTTTGTTGGAGGATATTGGTTCCCCGCATTGCTTTGAGATTGAAGAACGCCTCAAAGAAGAGTTGCCCATTCCGGTGATGCATGACGATCAACACGGAACGGCAGTCGTGACACTGGCTGCCGTGATTTCTGCCTGCCGTTCCACCGGAATCAACCTGAAAGAAGCGTCGGTCGGGCAAATCGGGCTCGGTGCCGCGGGTTTGGCCATTTGCCGCATGTTTAAAGCGTACGGGGTGCGGGAGATGTGTGGTGCCGACCGGCAGGAAAAAGCTTTGGAGCGTTTGGAGAATTACGGTGGCATTCCGCTGAGCATGGAAGAATTGATGGAACGCTGCGACATTGTGGTGGCAACAACCGGGGTTCCCGGATTGATCAAACCGGAAATGATCCGGGAAGGCCAGGTGATCCTCGCTTTATCCAATCCCAAACCGGAAATCGATCCTGAACTGGCGCTCAAAGCCGGTGCTTCTTTTGCAGCAGACGGGCGTTCTGTCAATAATGTCCTCGGGTTTCCCGGGATCTTCCGCGGTGTGTTGAATGCCAACGCCAAGAAAATCACTCACCCGATGTTGGTGGCTGCCGCCGAAGCCATTGCAGATTGCACCAGTCCCGGGGAATTGGCGCCGCATCCCTTGGATCCCAAAGTCCATCGGGAAGTGGCCCGCGCGGTGGAAAGGACTGCCGCTTTGTCATGAAAAATTACGGGGCACAAGCATTGACACTTTGTTATACGGGCTTTTTGGCCCGTTTGACAAAGTGTTTTTTTATTCTCCAGATTGTTAAGAAACCGCCATTTTATGCCGCCCGGATGTTTGGTAATTTAAATACGGTTTCGCTATAATGGTGACAAGTGATTTCAGAAGGCGAGACGGTTGTTGAGAGGTGGATGACGATGTTAGATGCTAAGCAAATTCAAGAAATTATTCCTCACCGGTATCCTTTTTTGTTGGTGGACCGGATCACGGAATTGGAACCGGCGAAAAAAGCGGTGGGAATCAAAAATGTGACCGTGAATGAGCCGTTTTTCCAAGGGCATTTTCCGGACTATCCCGTCATGCCGGGTGTGCTGATTGTGGAGGCATTGGCGCAAGTGGGAGCCGTGGCCATTCTCAGTGTGGAGGAGAACCGGGGCAAAATTGCCTTTTTTGCCGGATTGGATAAAGTCCGTTTCCGTCATCAGGTCAAACCCGGAGATGTTCTCACGCTGGAAGTGGAATTGACCCGGGTGAAAGGAAAAGTCGGGAAAGGCAAGGGTATCGCCCGTGTCGGGGAACATGTGGCGGTGGAAGCGGACCTGATGTTTGCGATCAATGATTGAAAAATACATAAAGCGGGAAGGTCCTTGGGGATGGACCTTCCTTGTCATGTATTTATTACCATAAATGAAGAATGCGAAGTCCGAAATAAATCAGTCCCCAAAAAGGCAAGCTGATGAGAAAGGCATTCAACATGCCGAGGAATCCGTCATAGGAGTCGCTGGCGATTCTTTGTCTTTTCATGACAACGACCTCTCCTGTGTGGTGTTGTACATAGTATCACCGGTTTGGAAAATCCTATTGACAGTAATCTTTCGGAAATGAAACCGGATAAAGGAAGTGGTTTCAATGAATGGGCGTATTTTGATCATTTCGCATATGTACCCGAATCCGGTCAATCCCATGGCGGGAATTTTTGTCCATAACCAGGCAAAAGCTTTAAAAAGAGAAGGGGCAGAGGTAAGTGTGGTGGTGCCCGTTCCTTCTTTTCCCTTTTACCCGAAGTGGCAAGGGTATCGTCAATTGCCGAAAAAGACAGAAAAAGATGGAATTGCCGTTTATTATGTTCCCACGCGAATGATTCCGGGGGGATTTTTTTTCCAGCGCTATGGCAAGTATTATACAAAAGCCCTGCGAAAGGCAGTGGAGGAAATACATAAATCGTTTCCTTTTGATTTGATTCATTGCCACACCATCTATCCGGATGGTTATGCGGGAGGGGAACTGAAGAAAATTTGGAAGGTGCCTGTGGTCAGCACGATCCATGGCTCGGACATCATGTTGTATCCCAAACGAAAACGTTCCGTTTATGAACAGACGCGTCAGGCATTAAAGGAAAATGACCTGGTCATCACGGTCAGCGACAGGTTGAAAGAAGAAGCGGAAAAAATGCATCCCGGGCTTGCGGCCAAAACGGTTTACAACGGTTTTGACCCGGAGAAATTCCGCCCCATGGACCGTCTAGAGGCAAGGGAACGTCTGGGATTGAACGGGGAACAAAAAATTTTGCTTTTTGTCGGCAACTTGTATCCGGTCAAAGGCGTTTCTTATTTGTTGGAAGCTTTTTCCCGGATCCGCCGGGAAAGCCGGGACATTCATCTGTATTTGATCGGGGACGGACCTTTGCGCCCCCGGCTTGAGAAACAAGCGGAAGAATCGGGGTTAAGCGAAGCTGTTACCTTTTTAGGCAAAAAGCCGTACGCCGAGATTCCCGACTGGATCAACAGTGCCGATGTGATGGTTCTCACCAGTCTGAGCGAGGGGCTTCCCTCCATAATGCTGGAATCGATGGGGTGCGGCCGGCCCATGGTGGCAACAGATGTGGGCGGAATCAAGGAAATTCTTCAAGACGGGAAGACCGGCTTGCTTGCGCCGGCCAAAGATGTGGACAGAATTGCCGGTTGCCTGCGCAAAATCCTGATCGATGATCCTTCCCTCATCGACACCATGGGAAAAAATGCGTTGGATGCATCCCGTGCATTGACTTGGAGCGAAAACGCGCGGACCACCTTACAAATTTATACATCTTTAACAGAACGGAAAAGTTTATGACTTTTTTGATGCAGGGTACTCAAGAGATTTCATCTATGTTACATTGAACAATAGATTTTGTAATGTTACTGTAATATAGATTGGATATGAATTGACTGACAGGGTAAAAGAAAAGAGGGAGATCTTTTGATACGCTATGGAATTGTAGGTTGTGGTCACATTGCGAAAAAGCACGTGGCAGCCATTAAAGCGGTGGAAGGAGCCGAATTGGTTGCGGTTTGCGACACCAATGAAGAGCGTCTTTCCGAGTTTGCCGTCGACGGTGTCCGTGGGTATACCGATTTGAAAGACATGCTGGCTTCGGATGTGGATGTGGTTTGCATTTGCACACCGAGCGGGATTCATGCACCGCTGACCATCCAGGCAGCGGAAGCCAAAAAGCATGTAATCGTGGAAAAACCCATGGCATTGACTTTGGAAGATGCAGATCGGATGATCGACGCTTGTGAGAAAAACGGTGTGAAAATGGCGGTGGTTCACCCCAACCGTTTCCGCCCGGCTGTCGTGGAACTTAAAAAGCAGTTGGAACAAGGAGCTTTCGGCAAAATCGGGCATGCCAACGCAACGGTTCGTTGGAACCGAAACCAGGCTTACTATGACCAGGCTCCTTGGCGTGGCACGAAAGCAATGGACGGAGGCGTGTTGATGAATCAGGCGATTCACAACATGGATCTTTTGTTGTGGATGATGGGGGACATTGAAGAGATTTCCTCTTATCACGCCACACGCATCCGGAAGATTGAAGCTGAGGACACCTCGGTGTCGGTGATCCGCTTTAAAAACGGGGCACTCGGGGTGTTGGAAGCGGCGGTCACCATTTATCCGAAAAACTTGGAAGAATCATTAAGTATTTTTGGCGAAAAGGGGACCGCGGTGATCGGCGGGCCGACGGCCAATTGGATCAAAGAATGGAAATTTGAAGGTCTCCCGGATGAAGAGGCTCAAAACACAATCCGCCGGGTGGAAGAAGATCCATTCGGAATTCCGGGACATCAATGCATCATTCAAGATATGACCGAAGCGGTGTTAAATGACCGGAAGCCGGTCGTTTCCGGTGAAGAAGGGCGCAAGGCGTTGAGCTTTGTGATCGGATGCCAGTTGGCTGCTGATCAAAATCGGCCGGTCAAAATGGACGAATTAAACCGAAAATAAATTGAAATGATTAAAGGAGTAGAAAGCGATGAAAAAGATTCCTTTATTGGATTTGACGGCACAGTTGCAACCGATTCGTGAAGAAGTTCTCCAAGCGGTGGAGCGGGTGATTGACAGCGGACAATACATTATGGGGCCCGAAGTCAAAGCTTTTGAAAAAGAAGTGGCCCAATATCTCGGGGTGAAACATGCCATCGGCGTTGGAAACGGCACGGATGCGTTGCTTCTGGCATTGGATGCGGCAGGAATCAAAGCCGGCGATGAAGTGATCACCACGCCGTTTACCTTTTTCGCCACCGCCGAAACGATTTCTCAAGTCGGGGCCACCCCGGTTTTTGTTGACATCGACCCGAAAACGTACAACATCGATGTGAACCAAATAAAAGAAAAAATCAATGAAAAAACCAAAGCGATCATTCCGGTTCACATTTTCGGCCAGCCGGCCAACATGGAAGAAATTATGGCATTGGCCGAAGAGCATCAATTGTTTGTCTTGGAAGATGCGGCTCAAGGCATGGGTTCGGAATATAAAGGACGGAAAATCGGAAATTGGGGCCATGCAGCCACCTTCTCCTTCTTTCCCACCAAAAACTTGGGCGGCTATGGTGACGGGGGAATGGTTGTCACCAATGATGACCAACTGGCGGAGAAGATCCGGATCTTGCGGGTTCATGGTTCCAATCCGAAGTATTACCACAGCATGATCGGATACAACAGCCGCTTGGATGCTTTGCAAGCCGCTGTTTTGCGCATCAAACTGCGCCATTTGGATGCTTGGAATGACGGCCGCCGGAAAAAAGCGGCACTGTACAACGAACTGTTAAAAGATACACCGGTGGTTACTCCTTATGAAGCGGAAGACCGCAAACACATCTATCATTTGTATATCATTCAGGCGGAAGATCGCGACGAATTAATGGCTCATTTGAAAGAGCAGGGAATCTCCTGCGGAGTATATTATCCGGTTCCCCTGCATCAGCAGGAAGTGTATAAAGACTTGGGATATGAAGAAGGAAGTTTGCCTGTTTCCGAATACATGGCCAAACGCACCTTCGCCCTTCCTCTGTATGCGGAATTGGAGGATGAGGACATCCGTTTGATCGCCAATACCATCAAAAGTTATTATGCCAACAAATCCAAGTGAAAGAAGGAATAACCGTGAGTGGTAAGACTTTATTGCAAAAAATCGATGACAAAACGGCAAAAATCGGTGTTGTCGGATTGGGATATGTCGGTTTGCCCCTGGCTGTGGAAAAAGCCAAAGCCGGGTTCAAAGTGATCGGTTTTGACATTCTGCAAAACCGTGTGGACATGGTGAACCGTGGAGTGAACTATATCGGCGATGTGGTGGACGAAGAATTGAAACAATTGGTGGAAAGCGGGCAAATGTCCGCGACCACGGATTACTCTTTGATCCGTGAAGTGGATGCGGTGGCCATCTGTGTTCCCACACCGCTTGACAAATATCAGCAGCCCAATGTTTCTTATGTTGAATCTTCGGCACAAAGCATAGCCAAATATTTGCACCCGGGCATGCTGGTGGTTTTGGAAAGCACCACTTATCCCGGAACCACCGAAGAAGTGGTGAAACCGATTTTGGAAAAAACCGGCTTGAAAGCGGGCGAAGACTTTTACCTTGCTTATTCGCCGGAACGTGTGGATCCCGGCAACAAAGTGTTTAACACCAAAAACACCCCCAAAGTGGTGGGCGGTGTGACCGACCAATGCACGGAAGTCGCCGGAGCTTTGTATCGTGCGGTATTGGACGGGGAAGTCCATCTGGTGTCCAGCCCGAAAGTCGCGGAAATGGAAAAAATTCTTGAAAACACCTTCCGCAACATTAACATTGCCTTGGTGAACGAGATGGCTATTCTTTGCAACAAAATGGGAATCGATATTTGGGAAGTGATCGATGCCGCAAAAACCAAACCCTACGGTTATATGGCATTTTACCCGGGACCGGGTCTGGGCGGACATTGCATTCCCATTGATCCGTTCTATCTGACATGGAAAGCCCGCGAATATCATTATCATACACGCTTGATTGAAGTGGCGGGTGAAATCAACAATGAAATGCCCGACTTTGTGGTGGACCGTTGCATGAAAATCTTGAACCGCTACGGCAAATCGTTGAAAGGGTCCAAAGTGGCCGTGCTCGGGGTGGCTTATAAAAAGGATATCGATGATTATCGCGAGTCTCCCGTGATTCAAATTGTCGAGCTGCTTGAGAAATATCAGGCAGAGTTTACGCTGGTGGATCCGCATGTGAAAACCTTCAAAGCCGGAGGCAAAGAATATGAAACGCAAGAGCTGACCACCGAACTTTTGGAGTCGGCGGATCTGGTTTTGATCACCACGGATCACAGCGACTTTGATTACCAAGAAATTGCCGATAAAGCGAAAGTGATTTTTGACACGCGGAATGCTTTGAAAGATGTCCAAAACATCAAAGCGGATTACGAAAAATTATAAGAGGATGGGTTTTTCATGAAACAATCATTCATTCATGATTCAGTCAAAATGGGAAACAATGTCTCCGTCGGGTATTTCTCTGTCATTGAAGAAGGCGTGGTTCTTGGCGACAATGTGACGATCGGCAACAATGTCACCATTAAAGCAGGAACCGTGATCGGTTCCGATGTATTTATCTCTGACAACTGTGTGTTGGGCCGCTGGCCGAGACCGGCAAAGTCATCCACCGTAAAGGTGGATGCCGACTTGCCGGCGCTGGAAATCGGCGACGGAACGACGATCGGTGCCAACACCGTTCTTTACCGGGGAAGCCGTTTCGGGAAAGAAGTGATGATCGGGGATCAGGCATCGGTTCGTGAAAAATGCGAGATCGGGGACCGTGTGGTGATCGGCCGTGGCGTCGCGGTGGAAAATCAGGTGAAAATCGGATCTTTTACAAAAATTCAAACGAATGCTTATATTACAGCTTATACCGTGTTGGAGGATCACGTCTTTATTGCCCCGACCGTCACAACCACGAACGACAACTTCATGGGGCGGACCAAAGAGCGTTTCAAATACGTGCGCGGTCCGGTTGTGAAAAGAGGAGCGCGTGTGGGCGGCGGATCCATCCTTTTGCCGGGGATCACGGTGGCCGAAGAAAGCTTCATTGCCGCCGGGGCGTTGGTCAATCGGGACACGGAGCCGGGCAAAGTGTATATCGGGGTTCCGGCACGGGTTTTGCGTGATGTTCCTGACCGTGAGAAATTGGAAAATCAAGAGTAACAGCCTGCAGGCAGAAGGTGTTGTTTAAACATGAAACAACTCATTAAACGGCTTTTTTCAGATTCAGCCGCTTTTGCAATTGCAACGATGGGGAATAAGGTGGTTGCGGCCATGCTTGGCCCCATCTATGTTGCTTTTTTGACCGGAGAAGGGGAAATTGCAGAGTGGGGACTCACCAACACGCTGACCCTGATTTTGACTTATCTCAGCATTTTGGGAACGGATGCGGCGATGGCGTTCTATTTTTATGATGCCAAGGATGTCACGGAACGTCGCACTTATTTTACCAATGCCGTGATTTTCAGTGCCGGGGTTTGCTTGATTTTTACCGTTTTTGCATTTTTGTTCGGGGCCCCTTTGTCCGAATGGGTCTATGAAAGCACGCGGGATTATTCCAACCTGTTGCCGGTTGCTTTTATGGCCACGTTTGGGGCGATCATTATTCAGCATATTTTGGGATATGCCAGATACAGCCGCCGGGTATGGCTGTTTAATATTTTCAGCATGGCTTATGTGATTGGTTCCAATTTGTTGAGCATCTTTTTTGTCGCTGTCTATGACATGCGGGTTATGGGAATTTTTTATGGACAATTAATCGGTCAATTGACAGTGGCATTGATTCTGATTATCCTATTTCGCAAGGAATTTGTTTTGCGGATTTCGCGTAAACATTTGATGGATTTGATTCGTTACGGTGCTCCGTTATTGCCGACACTGCTGGCTTTTTGGGTGATGACATCCGTATCCCGGCCCATTTTGTATCACATGGATTCCCGACTGAGTGCGGATATTTACGAAACCTGCATCCGGATTGCAAGCATCATTGTGTTGATCACCTCACCGTTTCAACTCGCATGGCGCCCTTTTTCCATGTCCATCAAAGAGCGGGAAGATGCCCCGCAATTGTTCGGGCTGGTCGGACGCGCATTGTTGGTGGTTGGAACGCTGGCTGTCATGATTTTGGCCTTCTTCATGAAACCACTGTATCATTTGTATATTATCGGTCGGGATGATCAGTCGCTTTCATCCGGTTATATCTATGTCTGGGCTTTATCGTTGGGAACTTTGTTCAATGTGTTGCATAATGTTTTTGGTGTCGGTTTGTTGATCAAGAAAAAAACCCAGGTCATTTCCTACGGATTTATGATTGCCGCAGCCATTTACCTGATCGGCAATTTGATCCTGGTGCCGGTTTTCAGTATCTGGGGCACTGTCATCATGACTGTGGTTGCTTATCTTTTTGTCATTGTTTGGGTTTATTGGAAAAATCAAAAAGAATATCCGATCGATTTCCGGTTTCGATCCATTCTCATTTATTTGGCCGTCTTTTTCATCTCAATGACCGGGGTTACCTGGGTGCAATTAAGTGAGATGGAATATGCTTGGATCTGTTATGTGCTGGCGTTTGTTGTGACCTTCGGATCGGTCTTTGCGACAGGGCTCTTTTCCATTTCTTCACTGAATCGGATCGGTCACTTGTTACCCAAACTAGGAGGAAAAGGGTGAGAGTTGGTGAGTGAACTGTTGTTTTCAAAGCAGAAGCGTTTGGATAGATTATTCTATTTGATGATCGTTTTTGCACTGATCGGCCCTACCTTGGGGGTTCCGATCACCAGCGGATTTAATCTGACGTTTTTCCGTATCGCGTTTCTGCTGTTGGCGGCGGGAATCGCGCTGAGATTTGCGGCGGAAAAGAAATTGGAAACTTCCTACATGTATCCGGTTCGGTGGTATGGAGCCTTCTTTTTGTTTTGGTTTGCTTACGGAGTGATTGCTTTATCCTGGTCGGCCAGTCTGTCTGCCGGGGTGCGGTATCTCTTTTTATTGGGAATGATGTTGCCTCTTGCGTATTCGTTCCCGTTTTTCCTGAAAACGACCGATCATTTTTGGAAAGCCCTGCGGATTTTGTTTTGGGTTTATGCAGCCATTATTTTGTTTGCGGTCTTTGAATCCATTACTTTGATTCATTTGCCGCAGTCGCGTGCGTTTGGACGGATATCGGCTTCAGTGACGTCGGTATTTACCAATCAAAATGATTTGGCAACCTGCATCACGCTCGGCCTTCCTTTCCTGGCCAGTTCCTTGTATATACTGGATCTGAAACGAAAACACAAATGGTTTATCTATATTATCGGTGTTTTGTCCATCTATACCCTGATTGCGACCGGTTCGCGCAGCAACACTTTCTTTGCCCTGCCGCTTGCCGCTTTGCCGCTGGTGGTGCTGTTGCCGATGGTGATGGACCGGAGCAAAATCACGATGAAAAATGTAGGTAAAGGCATAATTGCCGTTTTGGTGGCTTTCATACTGGCCAATGGTTTGAGCATGGTTTTCTTGAGTGCTGAAGCCAGGGAACAAGCCAAAACAAAACTGTCCAGCACTTTTGGCTTCTTGATGGATGTTCAAAACAGCCCGTGGACGGTGGATGAAGGGGGAGAAGACCCCATCGATGCGGAAACCGGACGGAGTGCCACGGTCCGAAAGTTTTTGATCATCAACGGACTCCGCTTCCTCCATCAAAGCCATTACATGGGAGTCGGTCCCGGAAACGTTGAAGTTTACATGGACGGCGCCCCCAAAGTGGATAAAGTCAATATGCACAATTGGTGGGGCGAAGTGTTGGTCAACTTTGGCGTGATTATCTTTATCCTGTATATGTCCCTTTACTTCCTCATGTTGTGGCGCTTGTGGAAACTGGCCAGCTTGAAGCATTCGCCGCAATTGAACCCGGTTTTGCGTTGGGGTGCTTACTCCACCATGGCCGCATTGACCGGTTATTTCTTCGGGGGCATGGCACCTAGCACGGCCATTCACTATACGCCGATGTGGATTTGTTACGGAATCGGCCTGGCCATCATTGCCATCGGGGAAACTTTGAAAAAGAAACACTCCGGATCGGAGCTGGAAAAAGGGTCTTTAAAGGGAGTGTGAGGAGAAAGGAGTTGCTTGAGTGTCCGCTAAAGTAATGATCTTCAGTTCGGTTCATCCTTATGATGATTCGCGGATTTTCCACAAACAAGCAAAATCACTGGCGAAAAACGGATACCGGGTGGAACTCCACGCCATCGCCGATTTTAAAGAAAAAGTGATTGATGGCGTAAAAATCCGGGGGGTCAAGCGCGTCAACAAAAAGTGGAAGCGGCTTTGGACCGGGTATGAGCTTTACCGGCGCGCTTTAAAATGCGGAGCGGATTTGTATCATTTTCATGATCCGGAGTTATTGCCGTGGGGAGTGTTGTTGGCTTGGCGGACCGGATGTCCGGTGATATATGATTCGCACGAGGATTTGCCCAAACAGATCCAGACCAAACCGTGGATACCCGAAAAACTCCGTGCCCCGCTGGCAAAAATCGTCCATAGAGTGGAAAAGGGATTGGCCCGCCGGTTGTCCGCGGTCATTACAGCGACGGAATCGATTCAAAGACAGTTCCATCAAGCCAAAAGAGTCGAAGTGATTAAAAACTATCCGTTGTCGATGCCGGAGATCGAAAAAGAAGAGGATGGCGTCAACCGGATTTTGTATGTCGGGGGCGTGTCGTATCTGCGCGGTTACCGGGAAATGATTCAGATGATGGATTATTTGCCGGAATCCTTGCAAGCGGAACTTCACATCATCGGTCCCCTCCAGCATATCAAACCGGAAGACCGGGACAAGTTCGCACTGGAACAGAAGAGGGTTTATTTGCACGGCCGGATTCCGTTTGATGATGTGCAGAAGTGGTTGGGAAAAGGGAAAGTGGGATTGGTTTGCCTGCATCCGGTCGAGAATTACCGGGAATCCCTTCCCATCAAGATGTTTGAATACATGGCCGCCGGATTGCCCATGGTGGCGACGGATTTTCCGATGTGGAGGGAAATTGTGGAATCCAGCCATTCCGGGTTGGTGGCCGATGCATTGGATCCCAAGGATATTGCGCAAAAAGTGGAACGGATCTTAAGCGATGACAAACTGCGCGGCCAAATGAGCACCGATGCGAGAAAAGCCCATGAAACCCGTTATAATTGGAAGGTTGAGGAAAAGAAAGTTCTATCTTTATATCAGGAACTGCTTCAATGAAAAGGATCCTGTGTCCATGATCAGGGGGATTCCCCTGTCCATGGCAGGATCCTTTTAATAAAGGGTGTCCGGAGGCCGGGTATAGTTCAGTTGTTCCGCCAGGACTTTCCGGACGCGTTTGATTTCTTCGGGTGACACCCGGAAATAATAAATACCGTCAATCGTTGCATCTTCCCCTTTGAACCGGACCGTTTTGATATGGTCCCGGGAAAGATTGGCATAGCGGTTTTGCAATTGCAAAAGTTGAAAGGGGGAAATATCGGTTTTGACATTGGAGCCGAGTTTTTCCATGATCGTGTCCAGTTTGGTGATGGTGGTCCAATCCGTTCCCTTGCGGACGATGGCCCGGATCACTTCTTGTTGCCGCTGAATCCGTCCGAAATCCCCCAGCGGATCCTCTTTTCTCATCCGTGCAAAGGCAAGGGTTTCTTCTCCATTTAAATGCATGGGTCCCTTTTTGAAAGTGTGTCCTCCATAAGAAAAGGTGAAAGGCACTTCCACATCAATTCCACCCAGCTCATCCACGATTTCTTTCAAGCCTTGCATGTTGATTTGAACGTAACCATCGATGGGCAGATCCAAAAATTGCTCCACGGTTTTGCGGGTCAAATCCACCCCGCCGTAGGCATAGCTGTGGTTGATCTTGTCGCGGAAGTTTTTACCGGGGATTTCAACCCGGGTGTCGCGTGGAATATTGGTTAAGACGATGTCTTTTTCTTGCGGATTTAAGGCCGCAATCATAATGGTATCGGCACGTCCCTGATCTCCGTTTCGTTCATCCACGCCAAGCATCAAAATGGCGACAGGATCCTCATGCCATTTGACCGCTTCTTGACGTTTGTCCGATTTCTCCTGTTCAGGAGGGACATAGGACCGGTGAGCGGCGGACCAGATCAGGTACACATAATATCCAAATCCGAGCAGAACGGTTATAAACAAAAGCAGAAAAAAACGCAGGATCCATTTTTTCATTACGGAAAATCCCTCACAGGTGTTAGGTTTTATGTACTATATTATTCTTCTTTTCCATGGGAAAATACCTTCCAAAATCTTGGATGGGGAAGTGGCGGGCCAAGGGCCCGTTTTCAAAAAATATGGACAAAAAGTTTAAAACTTGTCTTTTGCTTCTGACCGGCGGAATTGATAAGATAGACGGGAATACGTTGAAAATGGCCGACTCAATTGACAAAGTCCACTCGAGAGAGGAGTCTGTAACAATGAAGGTAATCGTGACAGGCGGAGCCGGTTTTATTGGTTCCCACATTGTCGATTTGTTGATTGAAAGAGGAGACCAGGTGGTGATCATTGATAATCTTTCTTCGGGCAAGAAAGAGCACATCCATCCGGAAGCGAAATGGATTGAAGTGGATTTGACGAATCCGGAATTAAGGGATGTGTTCATGCGGGAAAAACCGGAAGCCGTCATCCATCAAGCGGCGCAAATCCGTGTGGATGTTTCCGTTGAAGATCCGGTATTTGATGCCAACACCAATATTATCGGAACGATCAACCTTTTGGAGGCCTGCCGCAAAAGCGGGGTGAAGAAAGTGGTTTACGCTTCATCCGCCGCCGTCTACGGAGATCCGAAATACCTGCCGGTGGATGAAGAACATCCGGTGTCGCCGCTTTCCGGATACGGAATTTCCAAACATACCGTGGAACATTATTTGGAAGTGTACGCCCATTTGTACGGGTTGAAATACACCATTTTGCGCTACGCCAATGTATACGGGCTCAGGCAGGATCCCCGCGGTGAAGGCGGAGTCATTTCCATCTTGGTGGATAAGTACTTGAAGAAAGAACCTTTCACCATTTTTGGCGATGGCAAACAAACGCGGGATTACATTTATGTGGAAGATGTGGCCAAAGCCAACGTCGCGGCACTTTCAAAAGGAGACGGGGAGATCCTGAATGTCGGAACCGGGGTGCAAACTTCGTTGAACCAACTGCTTACTTTGTTTGATGAAATCGCTTCGTTTGAAAACCAAAAGGTTCACGGCCCGGACCGTCCGGGGGACATCAAACACAGTTATTTCAACAATGACAAAGTTTGCCGCATATTGGACTGGAAACCGAAATACACTCTTATGGAAGGTTTACGCAAAACCTACGAATATTACCAAAACGAATATCGCAAAATGGACAAAGAAATGTAGAAAATAAGCATATGCTGTGATCGGTCAAGGATTTGACACGGTTTTCAAAAAAGAACCTATTGTCATTCCGCGGGTTCTGCAGTATACTGATTTACAGTAATCGGTTTGAAACATTACTGTAATGTTACTGTTATTTTTGTAAACTTAGCGAGAAACGGAAGGGATTCTGATTATTATACACAGCAGGGGTGGATAGCTGATGCGTTCCAAGTTAGCCTACGAGAGCAGCAACACGGGTGCATTTTCCGGACAAACCATTTATCCCATTTTCAAGCGGGCTTTTGAGATTGTTTTTTCGATTGCATTGCTGCTGTTTACATTGCCTGTGCTTGTACTGACCATGATCGCGATTAAACTGGAGTCCCCGGGTCCTGTTTTTTATAAACAAGAACGTGTGGGGTTGAACGGGAAACGGTTTGAGATCATCAAACTCAGATCCATGCGTACTGATGCTGAAAAAAATGGTCCGCAATGGGCGGCAAAAAATGACCCGCGTGTCACTCGAGTAGGTAAATTTATCCGTAAGACGCGGATTGATGAGCTTCCACAGTTGATCAATATCCTACGTGGTGACATGAGTCTGATCGGTCCCCGCCCGGAGCGACCTGTTTTTACCGAGAAATTTGACAAGGAGATTCCTGGTTTTAAAAAGCGCTTGTTGGTGAAACCAGGTTTGACCGGGTGGGCTCAGGTAAACGGAGGATATGAGATGACACCTGCTGAAAAGTTTGAGTTGGATATGTTCTACATTCAAAACCAATCCTTTAAAATGGATATGCAGATTTTGTTTCGGACGGTTTGGGTGGTTGTTTCCGGAAATGGAGCCCGCTAAAGAGATGCTGCCAAAAAGGTGGCATCTTTTTTATTTATCGGAAGGGTGATGAATTTCTTTTGGTGCGCTCATTCAGAAAATGATTTTTAAAAACAGGTACATGAGAAGCCACAGTGGCACACTCAAACAAGAAGCGTTCATGACTCCGATCCAGAAGGACTTGCCGACAACCGTGTGCTCCATATGCGCACCTCCAAGGGATGAATGTATTTTTATTATACGCCATCTTCCTTTTGGATAGATCGAAGTAGCGGCTTTGTTAATGAAATGTAATCTGGGAGTAACAGTTGATAAGATGCTGAAAACAGGTATATTTTTCCATAAATTAAATGGAGTTATACATTTTCTTAAAAAAATTGCACGAATTGGAACGCTAATTGTTGACTGAAATGATTTTATGTGATAATTTTAGAAAAGATCTTGAACAAAATTGCATATGGGAATGAAACATTCTCTTATCCAGAGAGAGGGAGGGAACAGGCCTGATGATCTCTCGGCAACCCCCTGTCGGGCGTGATGAACCCATGGGAAGGTGCCAATTCCTGCAGAGCTGTACACTGCTCTGACAGATGAGAGAAGGAGATTGAGCAAGTGATCCTTTCTGCATCTGAATGAGCAGGAAGGTTTTTTTATGCTTAAAAAATGTTTGCAGATCGAAGGCGGTGAAGGAAATGATTCAGTTGAAAAATGTTGTCAAAACATTTCCGGCTGCAGGTAAAAACAAAGAAATTACGGCTTTGAAAGAAATTTCCTTGGAAATTGAAAAAGGGGATATATTTGGAATTGTCGGTTACAGCGGGGCCGGGAAAAGCACGTTGCTCCGGTTGTTAAACGGTTTGGAGACACCGACGAGCGGAACGGTGCTGGTGGATGGAAAAGAAATTTCGCGGCTCAGTGAACGGGAATTGCGCTTTGCCCGACAAAAAATTGGTATGATTTTTCAACACTTCCATCTGTTGTGGTCGAGGACGGTTGCGGAAAATGTGGCTTTTCCGCTGGAGATTGCCGGGGTTCCCAAAAAACAGATCAAGGAGAAAGTAAGACGCTTGTTGGAACTGGTCGGGTTATCGGAGCGCGCCGATGCTTATCCGGCACAGCTCAGCGGCGGACAGAAACAACGGGTCGGCATTGCCCGGGCTCTGGCCAATGATCCGGACGTGCTCTTGTGCGATGAGGCCACCTCAGCGTTGGATCCGGAGACCACGGCTTCGATTTTGAGGCTGTTAAAAGAGATCCATCAAAAATTGGGGCTGACCCTTGTCTTGATTACGCACGAGATGAGCGTGGTACGTGCTATCTGCAACAAAATGGCGGTCATGGAAAACGGACGGATCATTGAAACAGGAACTGTTGCCGAAATCTTTCAAAATCCGAAACATCCTTTGACGAAAAAATTTGTTCAGGATGCAGAACCCGGTCAGGATGGCGTTTGGGTGCCGTGGTCCGGACTTTCCAAACTGGATGAACTGGCCCGCCAATATAACGTCCATTTTCAATTGGTTGGCGGGGAAGTGAAAGGAAGCAGCGATAAAGATGCAGTCCAAGTACAAATCGGCGGAAATGATGAAGCAGTGGAAAAAGTGCGGAAGGTGTTGGGAGGGGAACTTGAATGTGGGAGTCGGTAGATTTTGATCTGTTGCAAGAAGCAACCTTGGAAACTCTTCATATGGTGGGAATTTCCACCCTGATGACGGCAGTGCTGGGGATTCCGCTGGGGGTGCTTCTGGTGGTGACGGACCGCGGCTATTTCTGGGAAAATCTCGTTTTTCAACGTATCTTGGCTTTGGTGGTCAATATTTTCCGGGCCGTTCCTTTCATCATTTTGGTTTTGTTTTTGTTTCCGGTGGCCAAGCTTTTGGTGGGAACCACATTGGGGCCGACGGCAGCCACCATTCCGCTCATTGCAGGAGCCGCTCCTTTTTATGCGCGTATGGTGGAAACCGCCATCCGCGACATCGACAAAGGAGTGATTGAAGCTGCACAGGCGATGGGGGCCAGCCGGTTGACCATTATTTGCAAGGTGCTGATTCCGGAGGCATTTCCTTCGATTGTCTCCGGCCTGACCGTCACTTGTGTTTCGTTGATCAGTTTTTCCGCAATGGCCGGGATTGTCGGGGCCGGCGGTCTCGGGGACACGGCATATCGGTTTGGTTTTCAGGCATTTAATGACGGGATGCTGTACAGTTGTGGAATTTTGTTGGTCATCTTGGTGCAATTGGTGCAATCGGTGGGGGACAGGATTGCCCGTGCCCTGGATAAAAGATCTTAAGGAGGACAAATGGGATGAAAAAGTTTTGGGTTTTGTTGGTCAGTGTGCTGGTTGCGGTGTTGGGAGCCGCTTGCGGCAACCAAAGCAAAGAAAACACGCTCGTGGTCGGGGCCACGCAGGTTCCGCACGCAGAGATTTTGGAGCATATCAAACCGCAATTGGAAAAACAAGGGGTAAACTTGGAAATCAAAGTGTTTACGGATTATGTTTTGCCGAATAAAGCGTTGGAAGAAGGGGAAATTGACGCTAACTATTTCCAACACATTGTCTGGCTTCAAACCACCAATCAGGAAAAAGGATACCATTTGAAAGATGTGGCCCGTGTCCATCTGGAGCCGATGGGGGCTTATTCCAAAAAAATAAAATCGGTTGATCAATTGAAAAACGGTGCCAAAATCGCCATTCCCAACGGAACCAGTGAAATCACCCGCGTTTTGCAGTTGTTGGAGAAAAACGGGTTGATCAAGTTGAATGAACATCAAGGGGAGATCACCCTGAAAAATATTGTGGAGAACCCGAAAAATTTGCAGTTTGAGCTGCTTGAGGCATCTGCTCTTCCACGGATGATCAATGAAGTGGATCTGGCTGTGATCAACACCAACTATGCGCTTCAAGCCGATTTGGATCCGCTCAAGGATGCATTGTTCATGGAAGAAAAAGACCAGAATCCTTATGTGAATGTTTTGGCGGTCAAACAAGGGAATGAAAATAACCCGGCAGTGAAAAAACTGGCGGAAGCCCTTACTTCACCGGAAGTGAAAAAGTTTATCGAGGAAAAATACAAAGGCGTTGTGGTTCCGGCATTTTGAGACACAAAGAAATCCCCCTTTCCGTCAGGAGGAAAGGGGGATTTCTTTATATTCTTTTTCTCCGCGTGTCACCTTCACTTGCCCGTGGGTCCAGTTGGTGACTTGTTGGATAAAGGCTTCTTCTTCCCCAACCGGGATCCACACCGGCCAAGACACCACCTCCTGATAGAGGGGCGTTTCCAAAAAGTAATCGGTTTGGCGGAATTCATGTTCCATTTTTCCCATAAAATGATAATCAAACGTAAAGGTGATTTTTTGGTGCAGCTGGCACCGGATGACACCGGCTGCTTCAATCGCCGCGGAAGCCCCTTGGCTGTAAGCGCGGACGAGTCCGCCAGCTCCCAATTTAATTCCCCCGAAATAACGGGTTACGACAATGGCCGTTTTGATCAGCTTTTTGGCATGGATCACTTCCAATATCGGGCGTCCGGCGGTCCCGGCCGGTTCCCCGTCATCCGAAGATTTTTGAACGGTGTCGGACACCAGGTAAGCATAACAGTTGTGTGTGGCATCCCAATGTTGTTTGCTGATTTCCTGGACGAATTGTTGGGCTTCTTCTTCGGTGGACACCCGTTTGGCCCTGCAAATAAAACGCGATTTCTGAATGACGATTTCCGTTTCCCCTTGAGGGCCGACGGTTAAATACTGTTTCTCAGACATCGTTTCACCTTCTTCCCTACTATCTTAATGAAAACGGCGGTGAAATACCAGGAGTTTGCCGGGGAATCAATGGTAAAATGGAAAAGTGACGGCTTAATAGCTGCCGTCACTTTCTTTATCGCTGTCATATGAATCGGTGTTGTCGGTATCCGACATGTCATCATCCGTTCCGGAACCGGAGTCACCGTCTGTGTCCCCGTTTTCAAGCGGAGGCAATTCCAATTGTTCCCGCAAGGCTTGTTGAATTTTTTTGCGGTCTTTCTCAGGCCAGATCAACACCGCACCTGCACCTTGGATCGTTTCAGGATAGGTTTCGATGTGCAAGGTTTCAATATTGCTCTTCGGTATTTTGGTGTAGATGCTTACCAGTGCCGGGAAGTTGTCTAATTCAAGGCTGTGTTCGAAGTTATCTCCAACCGCTTTCATCAGGTCGGAGAATTTGCCGACTCCTTTGAAACTGGCGATCTTGTCAATCAGTTTGGACACCACTTCTTGTTGTCGTTCGTTGCGTCCCAGGTCCCCGCGGGGATCCTGCTTGCGCATCCTCACATACGCCAAGGCTTCCGAACCGTTCAATTTGGCCGGACCCGGCTCAAAGTAAACCATCTTGCCGCCGATGGCTTTTTGGTGGAATGCAAACGGCACATCCACTTCCACTCCACCCAAGGCATCGACAATGTCTTCAAATCCCTGGAAGTTGATTCGTGCGTAATGATCGATGGGGACATGCAACAGATTTTCCAAAGTTTTACGGATATTTTCAACTTGCCCGACATCTTTTTTATATCCCCAGTAAGCGGCAGAATTCAATTTTGATTTAAAACCATTCGTATTGGCGATTTCTGTATAGGTATCCCGGGGGATACTCAGGACTTTGGCCGTGTGTTTTTTGGGGTTGACGGCAATCAGGATCATGGTGTCCGCCCGCCAAATCGGATCCGATCGTTTCCGTTGGTCCGTTCCGAGAAGTAAAATGGTGAAGGGTTCGGATTCCATTTCCACTTGTTTTTCCCGTAAGTCGGATTTTCCGATATCGTTTTTCGTATTGGCAAAGACTCCCCATATTTCGGAACCTAAATAAAGACCGACACCTACAAGAAGAATGAAGGCCAAAGAGATGGAACGGATGATCCATTTTTTCCGCTGGTTTTTTTTAACCCGCTTTAATCGGCTTTGTTCTACTCTTCTCATCGAAATCCCCACTCGCGCTAAATGTTTTCATTCAATGGTAACATCGTGGTTTGGATTGGATCAAGTAAAGACTGATGGATAATGATCAAATTCACTGAAAATTAATATTTAGGAAAGAAAACGTCAAATAGTGATTAAACAGATAATATTGACGCTTTGTTGAAATCTTTTTGAATCGGGAAGAATGGCTCCCGTTCAAACCATGGATCAAAATGGAAACAGAATCGAATGGAATCCTATAAAAAGACTTACTTATGTAGACGTAATCCGATCAGGATGGTTGCGTAAAAATTTGTCGAATTTGAGAAAACGGTGAAACGACGGGAACGGCGAAACAGGCTTTTTCAACAGAATGGAGGGATTTTGGAAAAATCCGGAATAGCTTTCTTCAAAATTTGGAAAGCTGTGGAGTGTCAAGGAGTCCCCTTCTGTTTCCGCTTTCTCGGATGACGTGTCTGAGACACTGTAATTCTTTCAAAAGAGCGGTGCAAAAGGTAGAGAAGCTTTTATAAAAGAAAAAGAAAGATTCTATCTACAATTATCTATTTTATATAATAAATTCGTATGAATCTACAATCCGGCTTTATGTTTTTTGAAAATAATCGTACTTTTGGTGATTGACATGATAAATCGAAAGAGGACAGTGGGGCTGTTTTTTGTGTTTATTTTGTTGCTTTTGGCTGTAACCTTGCCGATGATGTCCACCCCCGGAGCGCGGAGCAAAAGCCAAAAGTGGGTGGTGAAGTGGCGCCAGCCGGTTCCTTCTTCTTTCTGGATGGAAGCGGAGCTTTTGGAAGAAGGGGGAGAAGGCTTGTATTTGGTGCGGACTAAACCGGGAACGGATGATGAGCGGTGGGTTGAAACATGGAAAGAAGATCCGGGCATCGAATCCATCGGCCCTGATATCCGGTATGAACTGGGGGATGAAAAGAAACGGAGCCGCTTTCGGGTTGTGTTTGGCAAAAATTATTATTTGCAACAAACCCATGTTTCGAAGGCTTGGGCTTATTTCCGGAAAAAGGCGGATCCTGACAGGATAAAGCCGGTGACGGTGGCGGTGGTGGATACCGGAGTCGATTTGTCCCATCCGGCGCTTAAGCCTTTTCTGACCGAAGGAGTGAACGTGAAAAATCCTGATCTGCCCCCGCAGGATCATTTCGGGCATGGAACCAAAGTTGCCGGGGTGATTGCTTCCACCTGGGGAGCCAGAGAGGGAAAAGCGGTTGGAAAGGGAAGAATCATGCCGGTCAAAGTGATGGAAAACGACGGGGATGGGGAAATTTTCTACACTGTGAAAGGCATCCGCGAAGCCATCCGGCGCGGTGCTGACATCATTGTGTTGTCACAAGGGAGCTGGACTTACTCCAAGTTGATGGAAGACGCGGTGGAGGAAGCCGAAAGGCAAGGCGTGCTGGTGATTGCGGCGGCGGGGAATGCGGAATTCGAAAAAGGGGAGCTGTTGTTCCGCCAACCTTTGTATTATCCGGCGGCATTCCCTTCAGTTTTGTCTGTGGGTGCCACGGATTTTCAGGGGAATCATGAGCCGTTGTCCAATACCGGTTACGGTTTGGACATCGTGGCGCCTGGTGACATGATTTATACCATGTCCAATGACGGGGATTATGCTTTTGATTCGGGAACCTCTTTTTCCACACCACAAGTTGCCGGAGTGGCGGCTTTGATCTGGCAGCTTCGTCCCGATTACACGCCCGGGGATATCCGCATGTTGCTCCGGCAAACGGCTTCATCACCGCGTTGGAATGAAAAGACCGGGTTTGGATTGTTGGATGCGGATCGTGCGCTTCGGTCCCCGCTGGATCCCGATATGGCCGAACCAAATGACAGTGAACAAACCGCGACGCCTTTTTTTCTTTCCCAAGAAATCCGACTGGTCCTGCAAAAAGGGGATCCGGATTGGTACGTACTGGATTTAAACAAGGCCGGCCGGCTGCAAGTGGATGTGGAAGTGCTCGATGGACCGGGGGAAGATGTTTTTTTGTCCATCATCCAGGCAACGACTGGTCAAACCCGTTCCTTTTCCCTTTCCGCCTGGTCGGGCAAACAACGGATCATCACACCGGTTTCTCAGGGGAAGATCTTGTTGAAATGGTCGGTGTCCCAAACATCGAAACGAGAGGTTGCCTTGCGGTTTCATGCCGCTTATTTGCCGGAAGAGGATGAGTATGAAGCGAATGATTTGTTGTCCCAAGCCACCTTGTTGCCGCTTTCGGAAAACAAAAAAGTATTTTCCGCAACTATTTCCCGTCCCGGCGATGCCGATTGGTACCAATTGTCGATTCCGAAAGAGGGGAGGCTGGTGGTGCAGGTTCAACCCCTGACCCCGCGTTTTGATCCGGTGATCTTTAAAATACGGCAGGATGATTGGGAAAACATGCGACAAGATGAAGAGAGGGAAGGAAGAACCGAAACTTTGTCGCTGGATGTGAAGCCGGGGCCGTTTTATTTTCGCGTGACGGACTATGCAGGAAATCTGATTGAGGATCCGTACCAATTGATCATTTCTTTTGAACCGGTTTGACAAGCGGATGCCGTCAAAATGTGGAAGAGAAGAATACGGTTGTAATTCATGAATGATTAGGTTATTCTAATGTTAAATAAAAATAGGGGTTTTATGTATCTGGGTATCGAGGATTACGAACAATAAAGCCTTTCCTCGAAGGAAGGGCTTTTTCTGTTTGCAGTTTCAGGGTAGATAGGGGGAGAATGAATGTCAGCAACAAAACGCAGCCTTTTCACCTCTGAATCCGTCACGGTCGGCCACCCGGACAAAATTTGCGATCAAATTTCCGATGCCATTTTGGATGCCATCCTGGAAAAAGATCCAAATGCACGGGTTGCTTGTGAAACTTCAGTGACCACCGGTTTGGTGTTGGTCAGTGGTGAAATCACAACTTCTTGCTATGTCGATATTCCCAAAATCGTTCGTCAAACGATTAAAGATATCGGCTATACCCGGGCAAAATACGGTTTCGATTCCGAAACTTGCGCCGTGCTTACCTCCATTGACGAACAGTCGCCCGATATTGCCATGGGCGTCGATGTGGCCCTTGAAAAAAGGGAGGGCTCCATGACCGAAGAAGAAATTGAAGCCATTGGGGCCGGTGACCAAGGGATCATGTTCGGGTTTGCATGCAACGAAACGGAAGAATTGATGCCGCTGCCCATTTCGCTTGCACACAAACTGGCCCGTCGCTTGCATGAAGTCCGGGTGGACGGCACGCTTCCATACCTTCGTCCCGATGGAAAAACCCAAGTGACGATTGAGTATGAGGATGATAAACCGGTCCGGATCGACACCATTGTTGTATCCACACAGCATGCGGATCATGTTACATTGGAACAGATTAAAAAAGATCTGATGGAACATGTGATTCTTCCGGTCGTTCCGGGCGAAATGTTTGACGAGCGAACCAAAACCTTCATTAATCCGACCGGCCGTTTTGTCATCGGGGGTCCGCAAGGGGATGCCGGACTGACCGGACGGAAGATTATCGTGGATACTTACGGCGGATATGCCCGGCACGGCGGTGGGGCATTTTCCGGTAAAGATCCGACAAAAGTGGACCGTTCCGGAGCTTATGCGGCACGTTACGTGGCGAAAAACATTGTCGCCGCCGGACTTGCCGACAAATGTGAAGTACAGCTGGCTTATGCCATCGGAGTGGCCCGTCCGGTTTCCATTCGTGTGGACACTTTCGGCACGGGAAAAGTGGATGAAGAAACGCTGGTAAAACTGGTGGAAAAACATTTCGACCTTCGCCCGGCCGGCATTATCCGGCAACTTGATTTGCGTCGCCCGATTTACCGTCAGACAGCCGCATACGGTCATTTTGGGCGCACCGATGTCGACTTGCCTTGGGAGCGCACTGACCTGGCGGACGTGTTGAAGAAAGAAGCCGGATTATAATAAAGAACGGAAAAGAGTTTGTGACCGTCAGGCACAAGCTCTTTTCTTTATGGATTTTAAAAAACCGCCCGCTTTGGCTGTTTGGTTCCGGCATACAAGGGAACGGCCGGCCGGTGATGAAAAAAATGGGCGTTCTCTTTTGAAGTGAAGGATTGTCTTTAAATGATGGACATCTTATTTCATCTTGATTTTATTCATGGTAAAATTTAAATAGAGGCAATATTGCGAGAAAGAGGCGATTCCCTTGGAGAAACAGCGGGCCGAAGTAGAAGAAAATATCGAAATTTCACAACATCCTTCTCCGATCCGGATCATGATAGCCGATCAGGACACCCGGTTTCGTGACCGGCTCAAAGAGGCCTTAAAGCGGGAAAGCGATATGATGCTCGTTGGCGAAATATCCGAAGGGAACGAGGTTCCTTTGGCCTGTGGAACATTGAACCCGCATGTTGTCGTCATGAATTTATACCTGCCGCGGGTGGACGGAGTGGAAGTCACCTACCGGCTTTGGAAAATGAGCCCGCAGACAAAGATTATGATTTTATCCGATCATGCCGATCCCTATGTGTTGGAAACGATTCGTTCCGGAGCGTCCGGTTTCCTGTTGAAAGATACCGAAATCCGGACGATGGTCGATGCGATCCGTGTCATTGCCCACGGAGGCGTCTATATTCATCCCGTCATGATGGGCAGTTTGGTCAATGAATTGCGCAGATTGAGCCGTATGGAAGGGACGATTTATTATCATTACCGGACGGTTCCCAAGGTCTCCTGGAGAGAAGTTTTGACTGAAAGAGAAATGGAAGTTTTAAGACTATTGGCACAGGGAAAAAATAACCGGACGATCAGTGAGCATCTTTACATCAGCGAAAAGACGGTTAAAAACCATGTGAGTAATATCTTGTATAAATTGAATGTTCAGGATCGGACGCAAGCGGTGTTGATGGCGATGAGATACGGATGGGTTCAATTGATATGACGAATATCCCGTAATGGTCACAGTCCCTGCCTTTTTGCCATACGATGCTTTTTGAGGAGGGGCGTTTGGTATGGGAGAATGGATTTTGTGGAGCGTTTTTTTGTACATTGCCCTCTATTTCCTGGTGAAGGGTCTTTCCCGCTATTTGGGCAACTATTACCATAACAAAGCCGTCCATCTGGTGATCATTACAAAAAACAGCCAACACGAAGTCGAGTGGATGATCCGGTCCTATTATGCATGGAACGGTCCACAGGGAAAGCCGGGGCAAATCACTTGTCTGGATGCCGGTTCCAAAGATGACACCCTGTTCATTTTAAACCGGTTGAAACAACGTTATCCCACATTGGAAGTGATTCGGCTTCATTCCGGTACCGATGAAGATGAAGCGGTTTATCGCTGGCTTCAATCCCAAGAGAAAAACAGAGGGAAGCTGATTGTGATGGACTTGAGAGAGGTTGATTCGTCGGACAAATCTGAAAAAGGATCCGCTTGATTTGATCAGGCCTTGATCCGGCCTGATTCATTTTTGGGAAGTGATGGGGTTGGAAGTTTATTTTTATCGTCTGGAAGGGGAAAAACAGGGGCGTTTCAGTCTGGCGGCGGAAGTGGATTTCCGGTATTGGAAGAAGCGGGGAAAGACATTGGCGGAGGTGCATCGGACCCGTTCGATCCGGGATGCCTGGGCTTTGGCCCGGGGCAGGAAAGAAAAATCACCGGAACCTGTCACCATGCCGGTTGACCATGAATTTGCGGCATGGATGGAACAAGCAAACCTTCTATTTCCAATTCTTTCCGGGAGAGCGTTGTTGTGGCAGGAAGTCCAAAACCTGGTGGAGAAACATTTGTCAGGCATGGATTTGAAAATGATGAAAAGAGCCTTGCAAATCCTGATCCTGGAACAAAAATGCCAATTGAAACCCGGTGTGATCAAGGAGGGTCCGGTACGCAGATGGCGTTGTGAACGATGCGGTTATCAGGGTGCAGAAATCAAAGCGACGGTCTGTTTGTCGTGCGGCGGCGAGTGTGCGGTTTGTGAACATTGCCTGTTGATGGGGCGCAGCCGTGCTTGCACTCCTTTTTTCTTGTTTGAACCGGAAGAAAGGAAACCGGCAAAACCGGCCAGCAAGGAACCGGCGTTCTCATTGACCGTAAACCAGCAACGGGTTTCTTCCCGGATCGAAGCCCTTCTTGAGCACCAGGAAAAAAGGGTTTTGGTCTGGGCTGTCACCGGAGCCGGAAAGACCGAAATCATGTTTCCGGTGATTCAAAAATGACTGGATCGCGGGAAAAGAATTTTATGGGCGACGCCGCGCAAAGATGTCGTGTTGGAGTTGTACCCCCGGGTGCGGGAATTTTTTCCGGCAACGGTTGCTTTGTACGGGGGATCCCCGCACCGGTGGCTTTCTTCCCCGCTTGTTCTGGCCACTTGCCATCAGGTGTGGCGTCATCATCATGCGTTTGATTTGATGATCATTGATGAGGTGGATGCTTTTCCGCTTTATGGCGATCCGGCGTTGGAAAGCGGATTGAACCGGGCGATGGCCCCCGACGGGCAACAAGTCTTGTTAACCGCGACACCGCCGGTTTATTGGCAGGACTCCGCGAAAAGGGGGCGTCTGGCCGCCGTGATGTTGCCGGCCCGGTATCACGGACATCCGCTTCCGCTTCCAAAGCTGTTTCGGGAGAGCCGGTTATGGACGAAAATCAGCAAAGGGAAGTCCGTCGCCGTCTTGACCCGTTTTTTGCAACAACTGGATGAATGCCGGGGACAAGCTCTCATTTTTGTGCCCAGGGTCCGGGATGTCCGCTTGGTGCTTTTATGGTTAAAGAAAAATGCCCCATCCCGTTTCGCCAGAGCCGGGGGTGTTCATGCCCGCGATCCTTTCCGTGAGCAAAAGATCCGGGAATTCCGCGAAGGAAAGTGGAACGTTTTGGTGACCACCACCATTTTGGAACGGGGCGTGACCGTTCCGCGTTGCCATGTGCTGGTCATGGGAGGAGATCATCCGGTTTTTGACGAAGCAACCCTCGTGCAAATCGCCGGCCGCGTCGGGAGAAATGCCGGGTACCAAAAGGGAGTGGTTTGGTTTTTGTCAGAGGAAAAAACCATGGCGCAAAAACAAGCGTTGAAAAAAATAAAGTGGCTGAATCATTTTGCTGAAAAAGAAGGATTTTGCTGAAAAAGGAGCGTATAATCAGAGGTGAAGTGGTGGTCGTCTCTGTTTCCGGCTTTTCGTACTTGCTGGTTTTGCCCGTCTCCCGTGCAAGGGACACTCCCTGTGTCGGTATCGGATCACATCTGTCCGGTTTGTCTGGAGCAAGCGGAAATGCTGCAAAAACCGTTTTGTTCCATTTGCATGAGTCCCGGGATATTCAACGGGGAGATTTGCGGAGATTGTCTGCGGGTCCCTCCCGGTGAACGGGTCGTGAATCGCAGCGCTGTTTCCTATTCCCCTTTGGTCCGGGAATGGATATGGACATTGAAATATGGCGGCAAGGAAAGCCTGGCGGTGCCGATGGGAAAGTGGATGGCGGAAGTGGTCCGGGAACACTACGGGAGAAAAGCCGTTTCGGTGATCACATATGTTCCGATGCATGGCGAAAGGCAAAAACAGCGGGGCTTTAATCAAGCGGAACGATTGGCATTGACCATCGGGAAAAAATTGTGGATCCCGGTACGTCCTTTATTGAAAAGGGTAAAGGAAACCACTCCGCAAAGCAGGCGTACTCGCCGTGAGCGGCTTCATTCCATAAATGGCGTTTTTCAGTTGGCGGATCAAAGGCAAGCGGAAAAGGGCCGGAAACGGTCCGTGTTGATCGTGGATGATGTTTACACCACCGGCGCCACGGTCAGAGAGTGTGCAAAAGTTTTGCGGAATGCGGGATTTCAAGAAGTTTTCTCTGTTACATTTGCCAGATAAAGTATTAGAATAGAAAAAAGTGGTCAACTCTTGTAGATAGCAGTGTAAATCAAGTAATCGTGAAGGAGCGTTGAAAAATGAACAAAACGGAATTGGTGGAAAAAGTAGCTGAAAAAACGGGCAAAACGAAGAAAGAGGCAGGAATGATCGTCGACAGCGTTTTGCAAACCATTTCGGAAGCATTGAAAAACGGAGACAAAGTTACACTGATCGGATTCGGAAACTTTGAAGTCCGTGAATACGCGGCACGCAAAGGAAGAAACCCGCAAACCGGAGAAGAAATGTTTATCGAAGCAAGAAAAGCCCCGGCTTTTAAACCCGGAAAACAATTGAAAGAATTGATCAATCAGTAATCCGTCCCTGCTGAATCACCTGAGGCGCTGAGCCCCGGGTGATTTTTTTATTTCCGGTTTCCTGAATTTGCATCCATGTCGAGATTGAATAAATATACATTGATATGTATAATTAAATCAAATCTTTTCAAAGGAAATGATTTCATCTCATTGGTTTTTAGCGGATCAAGGGTTTGGGAAGGGATGTGAAAAAAATGCGTTTTTGCATGATTATACTCTCTTTGGTTTCTTCTTTGGTTCTTTTGGCCGGCTGCGACAGTCCGGCTGAAAAGGAACATGGCATCAAAGTGGGAACCAATGCCGAATTTCCCCCGTTTGAAAAGTTGGAAGGGAACGGGAAAATCACCGGTTTTGATGCCGAGATTTTGTCGGCTGTGGCCAAAGCGGAAAACCTTTCGTTTGATTTTCAACATACCGGCTGGGATGTCATGTTAAACGGCGTGGCAAGAGGCCGGCTGGATGCAGGGATCTCTGCAATCACCATCACGGAGGGGCGCCAAAAGATTTACGATTTTACGGAACCTTACTTTGAAGCGAAACAAGTGATTCTGGTTCCGTCGGCTTCCCCGGTCAAAACATTGAACGATTTAAAAGGGAAAAAGATCGGGGTGCAATCGTCCACAACGGGGGAACAAGTGGTGCAAAAAGCATTTGGAAACACGTATCCGGGATTGAAACGGTATGACGTGATTTCCTCGGCGGTGGAAGATTTGAAGCTCGGCCGCATTGATGCGGTGGTGGTGGATGAAGCGGTGAATGCGGAATACCTAAAAAAGTTGGGAAAAAGCCAATTCAAAACGGTTCAAGATTCGTCGATGCCGGCGGAATCTTACGGGATCATTGTGAAAAAAGGAAACCGGGAATTGTTGAACAAGTTGAATTCCGGGTTGAAAAAGATTAAACAAAACGGAACTTATGACAAAATTTATGCCAAATATTTTGGGGATAAGTGAACCAAATCTGTGGATAACTTGTGGGTAAGTTGTGAAAAGAGCCTGTTTTTTAATTTGTGGATAATGTGGATAACTATGTGAATAACTGTGGACAGGGAGAAGGAGACTGTGGATAAATGATGGATTGGGATTGGTCGGTTGTCATCGAATATAAAGACTTGTTTATCCAGGGATTGATCACGACCATCGAATTGACTGCGGTGGCGGTGGCCGTCGGATTGGTGATCGGGGTTTTGCTGGGGATAATGTTGATTTCCGCGAAGAAATGGCTCAGGATTCCTGCCAGGGTTTATGTCCATCTGTTTCGCGGAACCCCGCTTTTTTTGCAGATTTTGTTTTTCCATTTTGCCGTATTGCCCACGCTGGCGGAAATGTTTTTCATGGATCCGCCCGAAGCTGTCATTTCCGGTTTTGTTGCTTTTTCCATGAATGCCGGAGCATATATTGCGGAGATTTTTCGCGGCGGCATTCAGTCTGTGGATAAAGGGCAGTTGGAGGCAGCCCGTTCGTTGGGCATGACTTATCCACAAGCGATGAGGTTTGTGGTGTTGCCTCAGGCGTTTAAAAACATGTTGCCGCCGCTCGGAAATGAAATGATCACCCTTTTGAAAGACACCTCCTTGGTGACCGTGATTGCCGTCAATGATATTACGTATGCGGCATTCGTGACGGCCAAAAACACGTTTGTCCGCTGGACCCCTTATATCACGGCCGGATTGGTGTATCTCGTGTTGACAACGCTTCTGACGCAATGGGTTTCTTATTTGGAAAAACGGTTTCAGACAAGCAAACGTTAGCGTGGCGAAAGAAATGACGGTCCGGTGTTAGCAGTGGCTTGTTTGTACCGGCCCCGCAGCATGGCATGCACGGGATGCCTGACGGACTTAAACAGATAAGGGATGATGACAGGATGATTCGGGCAGAAAAACTGGATAAATTTTATGGTCAGTATCACGTATTAAAAGAGATTGATTTGGAGATAAATGAAAAAGAACTTGTTTGTGTCATTGGTCCGAGCGGATCAGGCAAAAGCACGTTGTTGCGCTGTTTGAACCGGCTTGAAACCATTACTTCAGGCAAGTTGATCGTAAACGGACAAGATTTGACGCACCCCGGTACCGATGTGAACCGGGTGCGGGCTGAAGTGGGAATGGTGTTTCAGCATTTTGAGCTGTTTCCTCACCTGAGTGTGTTGGAAAACATCACTTTGGCTCCGATTCGTGTCCGGAAGATGAAAAAAGAGGAAATCGAGCCGAAAGCTTATGCGTTATTGGATAAAGTGGGATTAAAGGAAAAAGCGGAAAGTTATCCCGGTGAACTGTCAGGAGGACAAAAACAACGGGTGGCCATTGCCCGGGCACTGGCCATGGAGCCCAAAGTCATGTTGTTTGACGAACCCACTTCCGCCTTGGATCCGGAAATGGTGAAAGAAGTGTTGGAAGTGATGAAGGCCTTGGCCCGGGAAGGGATGACGATGGTCGTCGTCACCCATGAGATGGGATTTGCCCGTGAAGTCAGCGATCGCATCGTCTTTATGGACGAAGGGAGAATCCTGGAGACGGGCAGTCCGGAAGAGATCTTTTTTCATCCCCGGCACGAAAGATTAAAAAATTTTCTCAGCAAGGTTTTGTGATTCAAAAAGGGTCTTCTTGACAGTATTTTTAGACAAATGATATAGTTAAATGGCGTGAGATGTATGTCTTGTGCAATCTGATTGAAGAAGGGAATGTATTTTTCATGCAAGGCAAAGTCAAGTGGTTCAACGCGGAGAAAGGTTACGGCTTCATCGAGCGTGAAGGCGGGGACGATGTGTTTGTCCATTATTCCGCGATTGAAATGGAAGGATTTAAAACATTGGAAGAAGGTCAATTGGTTGAATTTGAAATCGTGGAGGGTTCGCGTGGACCACAGGCTGCGAATGTTGTTAAATTAGGTTAACGTTCAAAATTGAAAATAAAGCTCCCTCGGGGTTTCCTCCGGGGAGCTTTTGTGTTTTCTGTGGCATGCGGCCGGATATTTTTCGAAAATTAAAAACATCCAACATTTCCCTTATATTAATTGTAACAAATACCGGAGGAATTTTTTAAAAATCAGGGAATAGATAAAGTACAAAGCGGAAGGAGGATTTCCCCATGAAATGTATCGTTCGCGGTCACAACTTACAAGTTACAGACGCTTTGAGAGACTTTATCGAACGTAAGTTGAGCAAGTTGGAAAGATACTTTGATCATTCCGCTGAAGTTGAGGCACAAGTTTCCCTGAATGTTTTAAAAGATATGCACAAAGTCGAAGTGACGATCCCGTTTCCGGGACTTTTGGTCCGGGCCGAGGAACTGAGCGAAGATATGTATGCCTCCGTGGATCTGGTCATGGAAAAACTGGAAAGACAGATCCGGAAATACAAAACCAAAGTTAACCGGCGTTCCCGCCGCGAGGCCGGCTTTCGCAACATGTTGAAAGAAAACGCTTCCGAAAAGGGAACCACCATGACCGCATTGACCGATGAAGAAGAAGGGGACGATGAAATTGTCCGGGTGAAAAGGTTTCAACTGAAACCGATGGACACCGAAGAAGCGATTTTGCAAATGGAACTGTTGGGGCACAATTTCTTCGTCTACACCAATGCCGTCACGGATGAAATAAATGTGATCTATCGCCGAAAAGATGGAAAGGTCGGCCTGATTGAACCCGAATAAAAATTCAAACTGCGAAATCATCCCCCCCTTGCTTGGGGGGATTGTTGCTTTTATGATGTTTTTATAAAGAGATTGAACTTGGACCATGCTGTGATATGATAACTTCATATTCCATGGGATCTCCCAGTTTTAATTTCAGAGCACGCAGGGGGTTTATCCAATGAAAGTCTTAACAGTGGTTGGAGCAAGACCGCAATTTATCAAGGCAGCACCGGTTTCCCGTGTGATTCGTCGTCATGCTGAAGAAATTCTTGTACATACCGGTCAGCATTATGATCAGTCCATGTCGGATGTGTTTTTTGATGAATTACATATTCCCGTGCCCGAATACCATTTGCATGTCGGCTCCAAATCGCATGGCCGGCAGACCGGTGAAATGTTGGGCAAGATCGAGGAAGTCCTTTTGTCTGAAAAACCGGATTGCGTTTTGGTTTACGGAGATACCAATTCCACCTTGGCCGGGGCGTTGGCGGCTGCCAAGCTTCATATTCCGGTGGCCCATGTGGAAGCAGGGCTGAGAAGTTTTAACAAACGGATGCCGGAAGAGATCAACCGGGTGTTGACCGACCATGTTTCCAAATGGTTGTTTTGTCCCACGAAAACAGCAGTCAACCATTTGCAAACGGAAGGAATCACCGAAGGCGTCCATTTAATCGGCGATGTGATGTTGGATGCCGTGCTTTACAACCGGCGTTTGGCGGAAGAAAAAGCCGGTGCGCTCGAAAAACTCGGATTGGAGCCCGGAAGCTATATTTTGATCACTTTGCACCGGGCGGAAAACACGGATGATCCCGAAAGGCTGCATGAAATTGTAAAAGCGATCAATGAATTGCCGGTGCCGGCTGTTCTCCCGCTTCACCCGAGAACGCGCGGAAAACTGAAAGAGTATGGCTTTGCCATTCAAAACGACTGTGTCCAATGCATTGAACCCGTCGGCTATCTGGATATGTTGCAGCTGGAAGTCAATGCGAAGAAAATTTTAACCGATTCGGGAGGCGTCCAAAAAGAAGCCTTGTTTGCCCGGGTTCCCTGCATTACCATGCGTGATGAGACGGAATGGACCGAGACCGTTGAACTGGGAGCCAATGTATTGGTTGGAGCGGACTCCCGCAAGATTTTGGAAGCCGTTGAACAATTCGAAGTGGATTTTGACAAGGTGGAACCGGTTTTCGGAGACGGACACGCGGCGGAGAAAATTTTGGAACAGTTGGGCAAAGATATAGGATAAGAAGAAATGAAGCGAAATGAAGCCAGTTCTGAAAAAGGAACTGGCTTTTTTATCAACGGTTTTAATCTTGACTATTTTGCGAAAAGGAATCGAAAGGATACCCAACGCAGTGCGATTATGTTACATTGACGATAGTTTATTTCAGACTTTGTAATACAATGACGTTTATATTACAAAAGGAATTGATTTCCTTTTTTCATAAATTAAAAAAGTGAGATACAAGGAAGTGAAGATCGTGCGGATATGGTTAGCGAATCATTATGCAGTTCCACCGAATATTGCAGGCATCACCCGCCACTATGAGCTGGCAAGAGAGTGGGCGGAAGGCGAAGGGGCGGAAGTGACGCTGTTTTTGTCCAAGTTTGTGCACCCCCGCCGGACATTTATCACGGAGGAAGAAAAACGAAACATTGAACCGGTCAAAGGGCTGAAGCTGAAATGGCTGTGGTCCTTCCCGCATAAAACCAACGATTTCAAACGGATTCTCAACATGGGAAGTTTTGCCGCCATCTTTTTTCTGGCCGGTTTGTTCAAAAAGAAGCCGGATGTGTTGATTGCATCTTCCCCCCATTTGTTCACGGCGTTTGCTGGATGGATGCTTTCAAAAGTAAAGCGTTGCTCGTTTGTTTTGGAAGTGCGTGATTTGTGGCCGGATTCGCTGATCAAAATGGGCGGTTTGAACAATCAATGGGTGGTCAGGATTTTGACTTGGATGGAATCGTTTTTGTATGAAAAAGCCGACCAGATTATCGTGTTGACGGAACATCAGCGCAAATTTATCGCAGACAAAGGGTTTGATCCCGATAAAATCCGGTTGATCCCCAACGGCATTGTGGTCGGTTCCTGGAAACCCGATCCGTCCAAACGGGCGGAATTCCGCAAACGGATGGGTGTGAAGGAAGATGAGTTTGTTGCCATTTATACCGGGGCACACGGTCCGGCCAACGCATTGCAACATGTGGTGAAAGCCGGCCGCCATTTAAAACCGGGTGTTTCCATTGTTTTGATCGGAGACGGGCCTGAAAAGGAAAAATTGCTTCGATTGAAAGAAGAAGAAGGCTTGGATAACGTTCATTTGTTGGATCCGGTGCCCAAGTCGGAGATTTTTGACTATACCCAAGCGGCTGACTGCGGAATCATTTCTTTGGCGGACAACGAAGTTTTCCGCGGTGCCCGGCCCAACAAATTGTTTGACTACACCTTCATCGGCCTGCCGATCGTCACCACTGTCGACGGGGAAGTCCGGGAAATTGTGGAAAAGAATCAAGTCGGTTTCTTTGCGGGAGCGGAAAACCCGGAAGGATTGGCTGAAGCCATTGAAAAAGTGCGTTCCCTGTCTTCTGAAGAGCGGGAAGCCATCCGGAAGCGGGGTCGGGAATATATTGACCGGGAAGGGGACCGCAAAAAATTGGCTCGTCGTTTCTACGGATTCTTAAAAGAGCTGGTGAAGTAAAGCGCAATGAAAAAGGGGAAAAAATTTGTTAAACTATACAATATGGATTTGTTTGGATTTCGGCGAATATATAATCCAGCTCAAGGTAGGAGATGATGAAGGTTGTTAAAAACCCTTCGCAAACTGTTTGACAATCAGGAAAGGCAACTGAAAAAGTTTTTTCAGATTGCCGATCAGATTGATGCTTTGGAACCGGATATGCAAAAACTGACCGACGCCCAATTGAGAGAGAAAACGGATGAATTTAAACGGCGTCTCAAGGAAGGAGAAACATTGGACGATCTCCTGCCGGAGGCGTTTGCCGTGGTTCGTGAAGCCGCGCGCCGTGTCTTGAACATGCGTCATTTCCGTGTGCAGCTGGTCGGTGGAATGGTGCTTCATCAGGGCGATATTGCCGAGATGAAGACCGGGGAAGGAAAAACGCTCGTCTCCACACTTCCTGCTTATTTGAATGCTTTGACGGAAAAAGGCGTTCATATTGTCACCGTGAATGATTACCTGGCCAAACGGGACCGTGAATGGATGGGGCAGGTGTTTGAATTTTTGGGCCTCACCGTCGGGCTGAATCTGCCCCACATGTCGCCGGAAGAGAAAAGAGCCGCCTATCAGGCGGATATTACTTTTGGAACGAACAATGAATTCGGATTTGATTATTTGCGGGACAATATGGTGATGTATCCGGAGCAGTTGACGCAACGCGAACTGCATTATGCCATTATCGACGAGGTCGACAGCATTTTGATCGACGAAGCGAGAACGCCTTTGATTATCAGCGGGCAAGCCAATAAGGCCACCGATTTGTATTACACGGCAGACAAAGTGGTGCGCCGCCTGAAACCGGAAGAAGACTTTACGGTGGATATCAAAACGAAGCAAGTGACGTTAACCGAAGACGGCGTGAAGAAAGTGGAGAACTTCCTCGGAATCGACAACCTTTATGACATGAAGCACATCATGTTGAACCACCACATCCAGCAAGCGTTGAAAGCCCATGTTCTCATGAAACGGGACGAAGATTACGTGGTGAATGAAGACGGCGTGGTCATCGTGGATGAATTTACCGGCCGCTTGATGTACGGAAGGCGTTACAGCGACGGCCTGCACCAGGCGATTGAGGCCAAAGAAGGCTTGCAGGTTCAACGGGAGAGCATGACCCTGGCCACCATCACCTTGCAAAACTATTTCCGGATGTATGAAAAATTGTCCGGAATGACCGGAACGGCCAAAACCGAAGAAGAAGAGTTCCGCAAAATTTACAACATGGATGTTTTGCAAATTCCGACCAACCGCCCGATGATCCGGGAAGATTACTCCGATGTGCTGTACAAAACGGAAGAAGCGAAAATGAAGGCCGTGGTGGAGGAAATTGAAAAATGCCACCAAAAAGGCCAGCCGGTGTTGGTGGGAACGGTGTCCATCGAAAAATCAGAGCGTTTGTCCCGGATGCTGAAGCGAAAAGGGATTCCCCATCAGGTGCTGAATGCGAAAAACCATGAACGGGAAGCGGAAATCATTGCACAGGCCGGGCAAAAAGGAGCCGTCACCATTGCCACTAACATGGCCGGGCGCGGAACCGACATTGTTTTGGGAGAAGGAGTCGCCGAGCTGGGCGGTTTGCATGTGATCGGAACGGAACGCCATGAAAGCCGGCGGATTGACAACCAGCTCAGGGGACGTTCTGGACGTCAGGGCGATCCCGGTTCTTCCCGGTTCTTCCTTTCCCTGAATGATGATTTGATGCGCCGGTTCGGGGCGGAAAATCTGGAAGGAATGTTGAATAAACTGCCCGATGACGAACCGATCCGGGGGAAATTGTTCACCAAAGCGGTGGCCAATGCCCAGCGGAAAGTGGAAGCGAACAACTTCGATGCGCGCCGGTGGGTTTTGCAATATGACGATGTGTTGAACCAGCAACGGGAAATCATTTATAAACAACGCCGTGAAGTGTTAACCAGCCGGGATTTAAAAGATGTTGTCCTCGGCATGGCCAAATCCACCATCGAAAGAGTGGTCAAGGCCCATACGGCCGATGACCTGGAGGAAGAATGGGATTTCGATGCCATCCTTGATTTCGTCGAATCCAATCTGCTCCCGGAAGGCAGGATCTCCATCGATGAGTTGGAAAAATTGGATCCGGAAGAAATGATCGAATATATTTATGACGAAGTCGTAAGATATTATGAAGAACGCAAAAAGGAAATGGGCGAAGAACGGCTCAATGAATTTGCGAAAGTGGTGACCTTGCGGACGGTTGACCGGAAATGGATGGATCACATTGATGCGATGGAACAATTGCGGCAAGGCATTCATTTGCGGGCGTACGGACAGGACAATCCCCTCCGGGCTTACCAATTTGAAGGTTTTGCCATGTTTGAGGAAATGGTGAGCGAAATTCAGGAGGAAGTTGTTCGTTATGTGATGAAATCGGTCATCGATGAAAAAGAAGAAATTGAACGGGAGGAAGTCGCTGTCAACACCAAGGCGGTTTCCGGCCAGGAACAGAGCGGGACGGTATCGAAGAAGCAACCGGTTCGCCGGAGCGAAAAAGTGGGGCGGAATGATCCCTGCCCTTGCGGCAGCGGAAAGAAATACAAAAACTGCTGCTTAAAAAATGAAAAATCTGTTTCGGTTCAATGAAAGAGCTCAGGGAACCCTGAGCCTTCCCTTTTCCAATCCGTTTTTTTGGAATAAGATATGTCATGAGGTGATAGGTATGGAAATCCATGAAATGAAACAAGCACTTGAAAATACAGCCGGGAAACTGGCGGACATCAGGAGGTCTCTTTGACTTCGATCAGAAGAAAGCGCGTTTGAAAGAACTGGAAAACCAAATGTCTCTTCCCGACTTTTGGGATGATCAGGAATCAGCCCAAAAAGTGATCGGCGAAATGAAACAATTGAAAGAACAGATCGAGAAAATGGAAGAGCTGGATGAAGCCTTTGAGGAACAGCAATTGATGCTCGAATTGTTGCAGGAAGAAGGGGAAGACCCTTCCATGGAGAAAGAATTGGAAAGCGGAATCCGTTCCTTGCAAAAAGAGATCGACAATTTCGAGCTGACAGTCATGCTCAGTGAACCGTATGACCGCAACTCGGCGATTTTACAACTGCACCCGGGGGCAGGCGGAACCGAATCGCAGGATTGGGCGGACATGCTGCTCCGTATGTACACCCGTTGGGCGGAAGACCATGGATACAAAGTGGAAACATTGGATTATCTCGCAGGGGATGAAGCCGGGATAAAAAGTGTGACGTTGCTGATCAAAGGAAATTATGCTTACGGGTATTTGAAAGCGGAAAAAGGCATTCACCGTTTGGTGCGTATTTCGCCTTTTGATTCCTCCGGCCGCCGCCACACTTCGTTTGTGTCGGTTGAAGTGATGCCGGAGATTGACAATGATATCGAAATTGAAATCCGGCAGGAAGACCTGAAAATTGACACCTACCGTTCCAGCGGTGCCGGGGGCCAGCATGTGAATACGACGGATTCAGCGGTCCGGATCACCCATATTCCAACCGGCATTGTGGTCACTTGCCAGTCGGAACGCTCTCAGATCAAAAACCGCGACCGGGCGATGAAAATTTTAAAAGCCCGTTTGTACGAGCGGCAGTTGGAAGAGCAACAAAAAGAATTGCAATCGCTGAAAGGGGAACAGAGTGAGATTGGATGGGGAAATCAGATCCGTTCTTATGTTTTCCATCCTTACAGCATGGTGAAAGACCACCGGACGCAAGTGGAAGTGGGCAACGTGCAAGCCGTGATGGACGGGGAAATCGATTCGTTTATCGAAGCGTATTTGCGTCAGCAATTAAATCAGAAATCCTAGAGAAAAAAATCAACAACTAGGGAGGGCGGGAAAATGTCCGACTGGAAATATTTAAACGTGGAGTTTGAGGGGAATACGGCGGTTCTGACGATTTCACGGGAAAAGGTTTTAAATGCGCTGAATCAGGATCTGTTAAACGAATTGGAAGAAGCGATTGCGTCCGTTGAACAATCGGAAGACGTCCGGGCATTGGTGATTACGGGAGCAGGGGAAAAAGCTTTTGTTGCTGGGGCCGACATCAAAGAGTTGCGCGAAATCTCCCGGCCGGATCAGGCTGAAGCCAAAGCCAAAAGAGGACAGGCCTTGTTCAACCGGATTGAAGAATTGAACATCCCGGTGATCATGGCCGTCAACGGATTTGCCTTGGGCGGAGGTTTGGAATTGGCACTCAGCGGGGATATTATTCTTGCGTCGGACAATGCAAAATTCGGGCAACCCGAAGTCAACCTGGGAGTCATCCCCGGTTACGGGGGAACGCAGCGTTTGGCCCGCTTGATCGGCAAACAAGCTGCCAAATACCTTTGCATGACCGGGGAAATGATTTCCGCTGAGGAAGCCCGGCGGTTGGGAATTGTTTATCAGGTGTTCCCTTCCGACCAGTTGTTGCCCAAAGCAAAAGAGTTGGCTCAATTATTGGCCAAAAAGGCCCCGCTGGCCGTCCGTTTTGTGAAAAAAGCAATCAATCAGGGAGCAGAAGCGGATCTCCGGTCCGGCTTGCAAATGGAAGCCGCGTACTTCGGTTTGTCCTTCGCCACCGAAGATCGTGTGGAAGGCATGGATGCTTTTCTTGAAAAAAGAGAGCCCCTGTTTAAAGGAAAATAAACATTGGCGGGCCGGCAAACAAAGCCGGCCTTCTCATTACATAGTCATGTTGGGGGAGCAGAGAAAAGAGGAGGTCGTCTTATGGATATGATCATGGAAAATCCCGTCTTGTGGGGAACCGTGTTTGTTGTTGCGCTGATTGTCATCATATCGGTCATCAGCATTATCGTCTCGAAGAAAAGAAAAAAAGAAGTGGAAGAGATCGAAAGAATGTTTCCGGATGGAAACATGTCCAGCGAAGATGTGCAGATTTCCATGGAACGGTTTAAGCGCGAAAGGCAAAAAAGAAAACAAAAGCCCCGCATCCATCGTGAACGGCCGACGGAAGCACATCCGGATGAAGACAAGGAAATCGTTGTGCGGAATCCTGAGGAGCTCCAAAAAAGAAGAGCCAACACCAAGCCCGACGCCAAACCCGGTACCCAATCCAACACCAGCCGTCCCGACGGGAAGAAGCGTGTCAACGCAAAGGCCAATCCGGTTGCTTCCGAAGAAAAGATTCCATCCAAAGACGATGGCACCGCTTCCAAAACGTCAGAGAAGAAATCCGAACAACCGGGTGTCAAAGGCAAACAAAGTTTGTTGAAATCCAAGTCGGAAGAAGTGTCCGGCCAAACCCTGACATTAAATAAAAAAACGCAAAAACCGAAAAAAAACCGGGAAGACGAAGAGAAGGCGGCGGACGAAAAGCAACAGGAAGCAATGGATAAAAAGGCAAACCGCCGTTTGTACAAAAGAAGTTTGTTAAAGCCGGAAAAAAGCGGGGAATCAACGAAAGATCCGGGGGAACACCCGAAAGCCAGCTTACTCGGCTCGCAAGCACCCGGCCATAATCAAGAGGAAGAGGAACAAGACCAAAAGAAAACGCCCTCCCGGGCCAAGCATTATGCGGGGAAAAGTCTGTTTTCCAAAAAGAACAAGTAGGGGTGATACCATGAAAAAAGCAGGTTGGTTTTTCGGAGCGCTTTGTGGGCTGTTGCTCTTGGCAGGATGCGGAAATTCGAACACTTCGCAAAATCAAAACGGGACGACAACGGCTTCGGATCCCCAAACGGTCTATATGAATAACTGTTCTTCCTGCCATGGCGGAGACCGGCAAGGGGCCATGGGGCCGAGTTTGCAAAAGATCGGCGAGAAAATGAATAAAGATGAAATTCTTCAGGTTTTGGAGAATGGAAAAGGAAGCATGCCTGCTCAATCGCACATTCCCCAAGATCAGCGGGAAAAATTGGCTGATTGGTTGATTGGGCAGCCATAATCCGCACGTTCAAAAGCCAAGCAAATCGCTTGGCTTTTTTTGTTTCTCCTGAAATACGGTTGAATAAATATTATATTAAATGTATAATAATACATATCCAGAATGAAGGTGTGTGATTCTTTGAGAGTTTCAGTGATCGGTTCCACGGGTTATGGCGGCATGGAGTTATTGCGAATTCTTAAGCGTCATCCGGAATTTCAAATTGCTTCTTATGTTTCCTCTTCCCAAGCCGGGCGGCCGTTAAACCGTTCTTTTCCGCACATGCCCCAATTGACGGAAACGTTTTGGGATCTGGATGTGAAACAAATTTGTGACTCGGCGGATCTTATTTTTTTTGCCACCCCGGCGGGCGTCAGTAAGGAGTACGCGCCTTTGTTTATGGAAGAAGAAAAGGTTGTGATTGATTTGTCCGGGGATTTCAGGCTGAATGATCCCGGTCAGTATGAAACGTGGTACCAAAAACCGGCAGCGGACCGCAAATATCTGGACATGGCGGTTTACGGGTTGAGTGAATGGTTTGCCGGAGAGTTGAAAACGGCGCAACTCATCAGTAATCCGGGGTGTTATCCGACGGCCGCGTTGCTTGCGCTTTTGCCGCTTTTAAAGGAAAAGTGTCTGGATCCGGCTTCGGTCATTATTGATGCCAAATCAGGGGTCACCGGTGCCGGACGGGCTGCCAGGCAGCCAAACTTGTTCAGCGAAATCAACGAAAATCTTCGTCCTTATAAAATCAGTCATCATCAACACATTCCCGAAATCGAGCAGGTGGCAAGCGGCCTGGCCGGGACGGATGTAAGGGTTCAATTTGTTCCCCATCTGGTTCCGATGAACCGGGGGATATTGGTCACGATCTATGCACAGCCACTGAATAAATATACAAAAGCGGACCTTTTGCAACTGTATGAGGAAACGTATGCTTCGGAGCCGTTTGTTCGTGTATTAAAAGACAAATGGCCCGAAACCAAAGCGGTGCAAGGAAGCAATTTTTGTGACATCGGGGTTCAAGTGGATGAACGGACTGGGAGGTTCGTCATCCTGGCGGCGATTGATAACTTAATGAAAGGAGCAGCGGGACAAGCCGTGCAAAATGCCAACATTCGCATGGGGTGTCCGGTCACTGCCGGACTCGATATGGATCCGCTTTATCCTTAAACGGGGGGAGACGACATGATCACCGGAACGGATTGGTTTCAAATTCTTGAAAATCCTTCCATTGCATTGCCTGCAGGGTTTTCAGCCAAGGGAGTCCATGCCGGGTTGAAAAGAAAGCGGAAGGATTTGGGGATAATTCAGTGTGAAGTGCCAGCTTCGGCGGCAGCGGTTTATACCGTGAATGCCTTTCAGGCCCCGCCGATCAAAGTGACGCAGGAAAGCATGGGCGTGGAAAACAAGTTGCAAGCCGTTGTGGTCAACAGTGCCATTGCCAATGCATGCACGGGGGAACGGGGATTGGAAGATGCGAGACAAATGCGGGATCAAGCCGCTGACTTGTTAAATATTCCTTCGCATTTGGTCGCCGTGGCATCCACGGGCGTGATTGGCGAGTATCTGCCCATGGACCGGGTGACGACCGGCCTGCAACGATTGGTGACGGAGACGGACAACCAACCTGCGGCATTTGCCGAAGCGATCCTGACGACGGATACATGCACCAAAGAAATTGCCGTCACCTTGGAAATCGACGGGAAGCCGGTAACCATTGCGGGAGTGGCCAAAGGTTCCGGCATGATTCATCCCAATATGGCGACCATGCTTTCTTTTATTACCACCGATGCCAAAATCGGGCCGGATCATTTGCAGAGATTGCTTTGGCAAACCACTGATGAAACGTTCAATATGATCACGGTGGACGGCGACACCAGTACCAATGACATGGTGTTGGTGATGGCAAGCGGATATGCCGGACACCGGCCACTCACCGGTCAACATCCGGATTGGGCACGGTTTCAAGCCGCATTCCAATATGTTTGCGAGGCATTGTCCAAAATGATTGCCCGCGACGGGGAAGGAGCCACCCGTTTGATTCAGGTCCGGGTCGAAGGAGCCCCGTCGAAGGAAGCGGCCCGGAAGGTGGCCAAATCCGTGGTGGGATCCAACCTGGTGAAAACCGCCGTTTTCGGAGAGGATGCCAATTGGGGACGGGTTATCTGCGCAGCCGGCTATGCCGATCCTTCGTTAAATCCGGAAAACATGGACATCTGGTTGGGGCCGGTTCAGGTGGTGAAAAAAGGGATGGCTACCGACTTCCGTGAGGAGTTGGCAGAGCAAGTGTTAAAACAGGATGTGGTGGAGATCCGGTTGGATTTGGGCGCCGGGATGGAGGAAGCCGTTGCCTGGGGATGTGATTTGACCTATGAATATGTCCGCATCAATGCAAGCTACCGGACATAAACAAAGGAGGAACAAAAAGTCTCCAATGATTGTGTTCAAATTGGGGGGAAGCGTGCTGAAACGGCTTCACCCGGATTTTTTTCGGAAGTTGAGGGAATTGGCAAAAGAAAACATTCCGTATGTGATCGTGCATGGCGGCGGTCCTTTTGTTTCAAACTGGATGAACAAACTGGGGCAAAAACCGGTGTTTATCAAGGGGAGACGGGTCACGGATGAAGGAACGCTGGATATCGTGCAAATGGTGCTGGCCGGTCAAGTGAACAAACAGCTCGTTTCGCGTTTGCTCCAAGAAGGGATTCCGGCGCTTGGCATCAGCGGAATCGATCTGAATTTGATCACGGTGAAACCCAAAGACGAAAAACTGGGTTTTGTCGGGGAAGTGACCGGACTGAACCGGGAAGTGCTTCATCAGCTGTTGGAGTCCGGCTGGGTGCCTGTCCTTTCATCCCTCGGAATCGGAGAAAAAGGGCAAGTGTTTAATGTCAATGCCGATGAAGCAGCCGCCTCGGTTGCACAAGGGTTGGGAGCCAGGCAATTGGTCATGGTCAGCGATGTGGACGGAATTTTCATAAAGGAAGGAAATGATAAAAAGCTGTTGCGCCATGCAACGCCGGAAATGGTGGAGCAATTGATTTCAGAAGGGCAGATCACCGGCGGCATGATCCCGAAAGTCCGGTCCGCGGTTCGTTGCTTGGACGGCGGGGTGGAGGAAGTTTGGATTATCAACGGGGAAAAAGGCCGCGACACGGATGAGAAAGGAACGGATTCCCCGGGTACCTGCCTGGTGAAGAAAGAGGTGAGCGAACGTGTCTCTGTTTCCAACTTATAAACGCCACCCCGTTCATTTTGTGGACGGCGAAAAGGCGGTGTTGACCGATGCACAGGGAAAACGGTATCTGGATTTTGGTTCCGGCATCGGGGTGACCAATTTGGGCCATAAACACCCCCGCGTGTTGGAAGCGCTCATGGAGCAAGCCCGGGCGGTTTGGCATGTATCCAACCTGTTTGAACAGCCGCTGCAGGTAAAAGTGGCGGAAAAGTTGTGTCAAATCACCGGATTGGATGCCGTCTTTTTTTGTAACAGCGGGGCGGAAGCGAATGAAGCATTAATCAAATTGGCCCGGAAATGGGCGAAAGACGCAAAGATCATCCATGAGCCTGAAATCATCACCTTCACCGGCTCTTTTCACGGCCGTACACTGGCCACTTTGACGGCCACGGGGCAAGAGAAAGTAAAAACGGGATTTGACCCTTTGCCGCCCGGATTCCGCACCGTTCCCTATGGCGACATGGAGGCGGTGAAAAAAGCCACCCGGACAACCACCGCGGCTGTATTTCTGGAACTGGTGCAAGGGGAAGGCGGGGTCCGGCCGGCCGATCCGGCGTTTGTCCGGGAATTGGCGGATTGGTGTAAGGAAAAAGAGATTTTGCTGATGATCGATGAAGTGCAGACCGGAATCGGAAGAACGGGTGAATGGTTTGCCTATCAGGTGTATGGCATCAAGCCGGATGCCATCTCCGTCGCCAAAGGGTTGGGAAACGGGTATCCGGTCGGGGCCGTTGTGGCGGATTCCCGCCTGAAACCGGTGTTGGGCCCCGGCACACACGGGACGACATTTGGCGGCAATCCGTTGGCCATGGCCGTTTGTGATGCGGTTTTGACCGAAATCGGACAAACCGGATTGTTGGAGCAGGTAAGGGAAAAAGCGGAATATTTAAAGAAGAAGCTGGACGATTTGGTCCGCTCCCTTCCCGCTGTCCGGGAAATCCGCCAAAAAGGATTGATGGTCGGCATTGAGCTGGATGAACCGGCGGCCCCGTTCATCCGTCAGCTGTTGGAAAACGGACTGGTTGTGCTGCCTGCCGGTGAAAAGGTTTTGCGCCTGTTGCCGCCTTTGATTGTAAGTGAAGAAGAAATCGGCCAGGCAGTCTCCGTTTTGCATCAAACATTGTCACAAACAAAAATCGGCGTGTGAGGAGGGGCGAGCGTGAAAGAGACGATGGAAACGCCGCTGTTGGCGGGGAAAAAAGGGAAAAGCTTCTTGACATTGATCGACTGGGAGCCGCATGAAATCGAAGCTTTGCTTCAATCAGCCCTCAAACTCAAATCATTGCGGAACAAGGGGGAACACGGTCAGCCGCTGAAAGGAAAAAGCCTGGCGATGCTGTTTGAAAAGCCGTCCACCCGGACCCGGGTCTCTTTTGAAGTCGGGATGAAGGAGTTGGGGGGATTCACGGTCTTGCTCCGGAACGATGAGATGCAGTTGGGCAGGGGGGAAAGCATAGAGGACACAGCAGGCGTTCTTTCGCGGTTTGTGGATGCGATTTTGATCCGCACCCATGAACATGCACGGATTGAGCGCCTGGCCGATGCCGCCGCCATTCCGGTCATTAACGGGCTTTCCGATCAGGCCCATCCCTGCCAGGCGCTGGCCGATTTGTTGACCATATTGGAAAAAAAGGGATCGTTAAAAGGAGTGAAATTGACTTATGTCGGGGACGGAAACAATGTCCTTCACTCTCTGATTCAGGCATCGGCACTCACCGGCATTGATTTGCATGTGGCAACGCCGCCAGGTTATGAACCCGATCCCGCCGTCTGGAAGTACTCGGAGCAAATTGCCGAAAAAACGGGATCCTCTCTCTCATTCCATTATGATCCGGCCGTTTCCGTGCAAGAAGCCGATGTGGTATACACAGATGTCTGGGCAAGCATGGGACAGGAAGAAGAAAAAGAAGAGCGAAACCAAACGTTTGCTTCTTATCAAGTGAATGCTTCGCTGATGGAAAAAGCGAAACCCGATGCCATCTTTATGCATTGCCTGCCTGCTTACCGCGGGCTGGAAGTGACCGCAGAAGTTTTGGAGGGGCCGCAATCTGTGGTTTTTGACCAGGCGGAAAATCGTCTTCATGCACAAAAAGCACTTTTGGTTGCCATCCTGGCTGATGGTTGACCCGGAGGAAAACCCCCGGTTTCTTTCGATCAGAAACCGGGGTTTTTTGTGTGGAGCGAATTTTGACAGGGATTTGATTTTACGTCAAAGTAAAAGGATTATGCGAATTAAAAATTAAAATAATAAATGTTATGATGTTGGTAAAAAGTGAGTACCAGCCGTTAATCCGTGTGGTGTCGTCAGGATGATCTTGCAAAGGAGAACCGGTTATGGCTATACATGTTGGTGTTGAATTATCTTCTTCTTTTTTCAAGTTAGTCGAGGTGAAGAAAAAGAGGAAGAACATGGAGCTTCTCCAATACGTGGTCCATCCGCTGCCCAGTGTGTGGGCGGAATCGGGCACGTTTTTGGATCGGGAGGAATTGATCCAAACCATCCAGGAGGCCTTGTTGGGGAGAAGACTCAATACGAGACGGGTGCATGTCAGCATCCATTGTCGCCATGTTTTGTTTAAACGGGTGATGTTGCCGGAAATGCGCAAAAGAAAATACCGGAGATGGATTGAAAAATATTTGATTCCTGTGTTGGATCTTCCTTTTTCCGATCCGGTGTTTGATTTCCGTTTGCTGGATCATGTCTGGGAAGACGGGGACCAGCAAGAGGTTTTTCTGGCGCTGATCTCTCAGTCATACATTGACTCATTTGTCCGGTGTTTTCAATATTGCGGATTGGATCCGGTTCATATTGACCTGGCTCCTTTCGGTTTGTACCGGTGGATCCATTATCACAGGAGCTTTCAGACGCCCCATACCCTGATGATTCAAATCTCCAAACAGGATGTGGAAGTCAGCCATTTCATCGATCGAAAACTGGAACGGGTTTATCATCTGCATCTGCCGATGACTTCGTTTGCGGATCATGAGGACCGTCCGCATCCCGATCCGCTCCATCCTTTGTTGAAAGAGAAACAAGAAGTGGAGAGATATGGGAAACGTTTGATGGAACAAATCTTGGAAAAAGTGTCAGGAAAGGAAAGAAAATGGTTGAAAAGCTCCAGAGCGGAATGGTTTTTGTCCGGGGAAGGATTGGATTTTTATTTGTTGGAAAACTGGCTTCAGCAACATTTGGAGGCGTCTGTCAAACTTGCCCCTCCGGCAGAGATCATCATGCCTGAACCGTTGCGTGACCGCGCATCGAAATGGCTTGGAAATGCTTTGTCGATTCCGATCGGTCTGACGGTGGATGAGAAGGAAGGAATGGGACCATGAACTTTTTACCGCCACAGCCGATATACAAACGGTTTTTTTACAGTTTTTTGTCCGGGATTTTGCTTTTGCTTTCAGGCTTGGGGGTGGGCATTTTATATGCCAAAAAGGTTGCCGGTGAACGCGTGACCGATTTGGAAGCGGAAGTGGCCCAAAAGCGGAAACAGTTGAATCAGGCCATCCGGCTTAAAAAGAACGAAGAGAAAATTTATGAGAGTCAGCAACCGGCCATGGATTATGAAAAGACGATCCAGGAAGTGGAGGCAAATCAACGGCGTTGGAAAGAAGCGGCCGATCAAGTGCACCAAATGGTTCCCCGCGGCACGGATCTGTTTCGCCTGCAAGGGATAGGAAATCAATTGGATGGTTGGGCCTATTTTTCTTCAATTTCGGAGGCGACGAAATTTCTTCAGGAACTGGTCGAAAAAAAGCCGGATTTGTATCAGGAAGCATGGATTGAGTGTGTCGGCGACCGTTGCATGAATGAAGTTCATAAAAAAAACGCCAATCAGGTATTGGTGCATTTCCGGCTGGATTTAAAAAGAGAGAAAGGAGCGGAAGAACCATCCGAAAACCAGTCAAGATCCGTCGGTGGAAGTCCGGAAAGTTCTTAATCACGACCCTGGCGGCTGGATTCCTGCTCATCCTGACCCTCTATTTTTACCTTGTGCATCCCCTGGTTTTAAAACAAAAATGGCTGGAAAGGGAGAGGGAATCGCTGACCCAAAACATTAAGAGGCATCAAAAATACCTGGCGCCCGATTACCAACCCCCGTCTGCGTTAACCCATATGGAGTTGAACCGGCTGGAGGAGAGAATTCCGCTGAACCGGCGGGATCCGGGCTATGTTGTCGATATTGAGCGGGCCGTCAAATCATCCGGTGCCGATTTTTTGAAGCTCGAAAGCCTGGAAGATCTCCGTCAAATTGCCCGTCAGGACACTGCGGAGCAAAGTGAGGCCCAACCGGTCAGTGAAGAAGAGCTCATGCAACAATTGGGGATGGTGGTGCGCCCGGAATTGGTTCCTTCCTGGGTTCAGCTGGAAGTCAAGGCCAATCAAAAGGAGTTTGCTTCATTGTTGGACCAGTTGCAAAAGAGTGATCGCTTGGTCAGCGTGATAGGCTGGGATTACCAATGGACGGACGAGCAAACGGCGGATACGGGTGTGATTTATCTGGCGGTTTATTCTTATCATGATCAAGAGGTGAATAAGGAGCCGCAGTAAAATATTTATGAACTGGCAGAAAAATTCTTGACGAAGGAATGATTTTTTATATAATGTTTGTATGAACTGAAAATTGAATTATTTTTTGTTCTTTGATGAAGGGGAGTAGCTGTATACAACAAAGTCGTCATTACGGGTTGATCCCCGGCTTTGTTGCAACATTTTTAATGTTGTTGGCAAGACCTTTGCGTGATTTGTTGTGCAAGGGTCTTGCCATTTTTTGTAATCCCCTGAATTCAATAACAAAATGGAGGGAAAGATTTTGGATTTTTTGTCAGTTGAGTTTTTCACCGCTTTGTTTTCCATTGTGATCATCGATTTGGTTTTGGCAGGAGATAATGCCATTGTCATCGGTCTTTCCGCCCGCAATTTGCCGAAAAACAAGCAAAAACTTGTGATTTTTTGGGGGACTGCCGGGGCCGTCGTGATGCGGATCCTTTGCACGCTGGCGGTGGTCTGGCTGCTAAAGGTTCCGGGGCTTTTGTTGATCGGCGGGTTGCTTTTGATCTGGATTGCCTTGAAATTGCTGATTGAAGAGAAAGGCGATGAAGATGTCGAAGCGGCCAGCAGCGTGATGTCCGCGATCCGCACGATTGTGATCGCCGACACCCTGATGGGCCTGGATAACGTTCTCGCCGTGGCCGGCGCCGCGCACACAAGCTTCTTGCTGGTGATTATCGGCCTTTTGATCAGTGTTCCCATCATCGTTTGGGGCAGCACCTTGTTCCTCAAGCTGTTGGAAAAGTATCCGTCGATTATTTACATCGGATCGGGAGTTTTGGCGTTTACATCAGCCAAAATGATTGCAGATGACAAGTTCATCCGTCCCTTTTTCCAAGGAGCGGAATGGTTGCAATATGTTTTCTATCTCGTCATGATCGCGTCCATTCTGTTATGCGGCCGCTGGTTGAAATTGAAAAAAGCGAAAAAAGAGGTTCCCAACGCCTCCTGATAACCGGGAAAAGAAGCAGATGTGATCCATCTGCTTCTTTTTTATGGCAAAGAAAGGGAAACGATTTCATATTGTAGAACAATATTTTTGTTATGTTGATTATTATTTGGAATTGAGGGTAAATATGGAGAAGCTGGAATATCATTTGATGGAAGACGGAGACCGGATTTCCGTCTTGTATGCTTATCCGTCTGTTTCCAAGGAAGAAGTGTTGATGCGTTTTGCATGTGACTATTTTGTCAGGGGAAAAGACGTGTTTGAATGTGTCCATGTCCAAGCGGACCCGCCCATGCACAAGATTTATGTAAAACGCAGTGAAGAAGAAAAGGTGCTTGACGACCGCCTCCGTTTCAGCCCGTCCTGGCAGGGAATCCGCGTGGAAGTGCGCCATTTTGATGAACGGTGGTCCCGTTATCCCGTGGTTCATCGTTACCAATTTCACCATGCACAAGATGCTTTGCTCCGTTTGCTCAGCAGCCTGCACTTCATCGACGGGCAATGGTGGAAAACGACGTCAACGGAAGTGGATGAAAACCGGTATGTTTATGTGATCTATGCGGTCCCCGTTTTAAAGGAAGGAGGAGGAAAGGGATGAAAAAGAGCCGCCATCTGGTGGGGTTGTTCACGCTGGCCATGCTGTCCTTCCCGCTGTCAGGTTGCAATGACAAGAGTGACTGGGAATTTTGCCGGGACCAGAATCAAGATTTGTTATGCGATGATGGCCAAAGCCGGGTGGATCCGAACAGTTACGTGGTGGTCAACGGGAAAAAAATGTATTATATCAAAGAAGAATCGCTGGTTTCATCCGGTTACAAAAAATCGGGCAGCAGTTACAAATCAGGAATTGGCAAAATCCGTGGCTCAGGAGGATAAATTTTGAAAGATTTAAATTATGCCAAGCGCAGGGAACAGATTTACCGCCCGCTGAGAGAAGAAAAGGTGTTTACCTGGGATGTCATGTACGGTCAGGAATATGCCCTCGCTTCGGTTTATCCTTTAGATCCGGCACTTCATCATGAAATTCAACAAGCGACTGCGTGTTTGGGGAGCATTTTTGAGCGCACGGTCAAGGTTTTGCAACAGGCCGATGACCGGTTGTTGGAGGAGTTGGGAATTCCCGGAGCGGCCCGAAGAGCTGTCCGGCAACCTTTTGTGTTTGACTGGCCGACGGTGATCGGGCGTTTTGACTTTGCCTGTACCCCGCAAGGATTGAAAATGCTGGAATTTAACAGTGACACCCCCACAGGCATAGTGGAGGCTTTTCATGTCAACGGACGGGTCACGGAAGCGATGGGCTGTCAAGATCCCAATGAAGGCATGGAGCAACATTTGACCGATGCCTTTCAAAATGTGGTGGAAGCATACCGGAAACGGGGCTTTCGAACCGATCACATCTGCTTCAGCGCGTTGGGCTGGCATGAAGAAGATGCCGGGACGACCCGGTATTTAATGAAGAAATCAGGCCTTTGCGCCCGTTTTGTTCCGTTGTCGGCCTTGGCCGTCCGGGGGGACCGGTTGTATGCCAGACAGGATTATGACGGCTATGAGCCGGTGGATGTTTTATATCGTTTGCATGCCATTGAAATCCTGGCCGAAGACAAAGATGAGGATGGTTATCCGACCGGGGCGCATCTTCTTTCCCTCATGGCCGGCCAAAAGCTGGTTTCCATTAATCCCCCGTCTGCTTTATTATCGCAAACCAAAGCTTTACAGGCACTGATTTGGAATTTATATGAAACAAATACTTTTTTCAATGAAGAAGAACGTGATGTGATCAAAACGTACATGTTGCCCACTTACTTGGAAAACAATTTCAAAGGCCATACGGCTTATGTGAAAAAGCCATTCCTCGGGCGGGAGGGCGGCGCCGTTTCTTTGTATGATTCAAAAGGAAATTTGATTACCCGGGACGATCAGGACCTCTATTGGGATCAACCCATGATCTATCAACAATTGGTGTCCTTGCAAAAAGTGGAAGTGGAAACCCTCAAGGGAGCTTATCAGGGGGATTTGTTGTGGGGCTCTTTTTTGATTGGCGGAAAACCTTCGGCCGTGATGGCACGGGTGGATCAAAAAATCACCGGAAACCTCTCCTTTTTTGTTCCGGTGGGATGGAAAGAGTGAGCCGTTCCCTCCAAGTCGGATCATTGTTTCAGAGCAGAAACCTTTTTCTGGTTTCTGCTTTTTTTGGCCGATGCAAAAAATTGGGGGTGGATTTTTTATTCACAAAATGTATAATCATACATATAAATGAATTTTTATTAAAAGCGAGGGATACCCATGAGTAAGGAGAAAGTGGTCTTGGCTTATTCAGGTGGTTTAGATACATCGGTTGCGATTCCGTGGTTGAAAGAAAAATACGGCTATGACGTGATTGCGGTCGGATTGGACGTCGGTGAAGGCAAAGACATGGATTTTGTCAAAAACAAGGCGTTAAAAGTGGGAGCCATCAAATCCATTGTGGTCGATGCCAAGGAATGGTTTGCAGAAGAATACCTGCTCCCGGCTTTGAAAGCCAATGCTTTGTATGAAGGAAAGTATCCGATGCATTCGGCTTTGTCCCGTCCGTTGATTTCCAAAGTGCTGGTCGAAATCGCAAAAGAAGAAGGGGCCGTTGCCGTTGCCCACGGTTGCACGGGAAAAGGAAATGACCAAGTACGGTTTGATGTTTCGGTTGCGGCCTTGAATCCGGAGTTGAAAGTGGTGGCCCCGGTACGGGAATGGGGGATGACCCGGGATGAGGAAATTGCTTATGCAAAAAAGCATGGAATCCCGATTCCGGTAGATTTGGACAATCCGTTCAGCATTGACCAAAACATGTGGGGAAGAAGTTGTGAATGCGGTGAATTGGAGAATCCGTGGCAAGCTCCTCCGGAAGCCGCTTATGAATGGACGTGTCCTTTGGCCGGCACCCCGGATCAGCCGGATGAAATCGAGATCGGTTTTGAAAAAGGCGTGCCTGTGTTCCTGAATGGAACCCGGCTTTCTTTCCCGCAGATTTTGGAACAATTGAACAAGTTGGCCGGAAAACACGGCGTCGGACGGATCGATCATGTGGAGGACCGGCTGGTGGGAATTAAATCGCGTGAAGTATATGAATGTCCGGGAGCCGTCACATTGATCACCGCACACCGGGAACTGGAATTTCTGACGCAGCCGAAAGATGTTTTGCAATTCAAGGCCACCATTGAAAAAAAATGGTCGGAAATGGTTTATGACGGGCTTTGGTATTCGCCGCTGAAAAAAGCGCTGGATGCGTTCATTGAAGAAACGCAACAAGTGGTGACCGGAAAAGTCCGCGTAAACTTGTTCAAAGGCCATGCGACGGTCACAGGAAGAATCTCCCCGTATTCGTTATACAACGAAAAATTGGCCACCTACTCCAATGAAGACAGTTTTGATCATCAGGCGGCCGTCGGGTTTATTAAATTGTGGGGATTGCCGACGAATATTTATGCAAGCGTGCATAAAAAGGAGGAAGACCATGAAACTGTGGGGCGGGCGTTTCACCAAGACCACACACCAGTGGGTGGAAGCCTTTAATGCATCCATCGGATTTGACAAAGAATTGGCAGAAGAAGACATCGAAGGGAGCATGGCCCATGTGAAAATGCTGGGGGCATGCGGGATTATCACAGAGGAAGAAACAAACCGGATCCTGGAAGGTTTGGCAAACATCCGGCAAAAAGTCCGGGAAGGGAAAGCCGAATTCACCATCGAACATGAAGACATCCACATGAACATCGAGAAGATGCTGATCGACGAAATCGGGGAAGTCGGCGGGAAATTGCACACCGGGCGGAGCCGGAATGACCAGGTGGCCCTGGATATGCACCTTTACGTGCGCAAGGAGACGGTCGAACTGGCCGTCAAGATCCTGGAATTGCAGGAAGCTTTGCTCAAACAGGCCGAAAAACACGTGGACACCATATTGCCGGGATACACGCACTTGCAGCGCGCGCAACCCGTCCGGTTTGCCCATCATTTACTGGCTTATGTCTCGATGTTTGAACGGGATGTGGAAAGGTTCATCGACAGCTTCAAACGCGTCAACTGCTGTCCACTGGGGGCCGGCGCCATTGCGGGGACGACATTTCCCGTCGACCGGCAAATGGTTGCGGAAGCGTTGGGATTTTCTTCGCTTTACGATAACAGCATGGATGCGGTGAGCGACCGCGATTATTTGGTGGAGTTTCTTTCTGTCTGTTCCTTGGTGATGGTTCATTTGTCCCGGCTGTCGGAAGAACTGATTCTGTGGTCGAGTGAAGAGTTTCAATATGTCATCCTGGATGATGCGTTTTGCACCGGAAGCAGCATGATGCCGCAGAAAAAAAATCCGGATATCCCCGAGTTGATCCGCGGGAAAACCGGCCGGGTGTTCGGTCACCTGATGGCTTTGTTGACCACGCTGAAAGCTTTACCCCTCACTTACAACAAAGACTTGCAGGAAGACAAAGAAGGGGTTTTTGACACGGTCCGCACATTAAAAGGTTCCCTTCGTTTGATGGCGGCCCTCATTGAAACAATGGAAGTCAACCACTCGAAAATGAAACGGCATGCCGGGCAAGGGTTTGCCAATGCAACAGATTTGGCTGATTATTTGGTGGGCAAAGGCATTCCTTTCCGCAAAGCGCATGAAATTGTCGGGAAGCTGGTGTTGTATGCCATTCACAAAGAAAAAACCTTGAACGACTGCACGTTGGAAGAGTTTCACCGTTTCTCCCCGGAAATCGGGGAAGATGTTTATTCCTGTTTGGAACTGGAAAATGTGGTGGATGCACGCAAAAGCGAGGGAGGAACCGCAAAAGAACAAGTATTGAAGACACTTTCAAACAAAATGGCCACACTTGAAAAACACCGGGAAACCATATCCAATATTTACTAGGAAGGAATTCTGTGGTAAGATAATACCCCAAATCACCATCATTTGGGGTTTTTTGTATTTTTGAATAAAAAATGATTTTGCAAAATATTAACCCGGGAAATTGGTGAATGGTGTTATAATATTGAAGTAGTTTTTGAAGGAAAGTAAGCCATTTCTTTATTTGATATTTTTCTTCAAATTTAGGATGATAATGGGATGAAGTGGCGGACTATTTTTGTTACCATCAGTAAGCAGGAGAAAAAATGGTGAGAGATAAACTATATTGAAAATCATGTTTCCTGGGGTGAGTTTCTGTGATTGAAATGCATGATGTGTGGAAGGTTTATCCAAATGGGGTTGAAGCTCTCCGCGGTGTGGACGTACGGATCGACCAGGGAGAATTCGTGTACGTGGTCGGACCGAGTGGAGCGGGGAAAAGTTCATTTATCAAGCTGATGTACAGAGAAGAAAAACCCACGCACGGCGTTGTTCTGATTAACGGAGTCAACGTCAAACGGGTACGCGATTGGAAAATCCCGCATGTTCGCCGCAAAATCGGTGTCGTGTTCCAGGATTTCAAATTGCTGCCGCATATGACGGCTTTTGAAAATGTTGCTTTTGCGATGGAAGCAATCGAGGCTCCCAAACGCAAAATCAAACCGAGAGTCACCGAAGTCTTGGAGCTGGTTGGTTTGGCGGACCGGATGCATGCCTTGCCGTCGCAACTTTCCGGAGGGGAGCAACAACGTGTGGCAATCGCTCGCGCAATTGTCAATAATCCAACTTTTGTGATAGCGGACGAGCCCACCGGAAACCTCGATCCGGAAAATTCTTGGGACATCATGTATCTGTTGGAAGAGATTAACCGGCGCGGAACCACCATCGTAATGGCGACACACAACAAAGAAATTGTAAACACACTCAGACAACGCGTTATTGCCATTGAACAAGGTGTGATTGTCCGGGACGAAATGGGAGGAGAATACGGCTATGAGGATTGAGACATTATCGCGACATTTTCGGGAAGCTTATCGTGGCGTGCGTCGCAATGCCTGGATGAGTTTTGCCGCGATCAGTGCTGTAGCCGTTACGCTGTTTATCTTCGGTATTTTCCTCATTTTTGCATTCAACGTCCGCTACATGGCGGTGGAGCTGGATAAACAGGTGGCGATTCGTGCAGCACTTGCCGAGCAGTTGACGGATGACCAGCAGCTCCAGGTTTTGAAACAAATCGAATCGATGCCCGAAGTGAAAAGCGCGGAGCTGGTGCCGAAGGAAGAAGGGTTGCGTCAGCTGAAGGCCCAATGGGGAGAGGAAGGAACGGAAATCTTCCGCAGCTATGAAGGGGAAGGGAAAAACCCCTTGCCCGACGTCATTACGGTTGTACCCAAAGATCCGCATCAAATCAAAAGCCTGACCGACAAGGTGAAATCAGTGACCGGGATTGACGAAGCGGATGACGGTGAGTATGTGACCGAGCAATTGCTGACATTGTCCAGCTGGATTCGCAACATCATTTTGATTTTCGGATTGGGGCTGGCGACCCTTGCTGCTTTCTTGATTTCCAACACCATTAAGCTGACCATTATTGCCCGTCGGAAAGAGATTGAAATCCAACGGCTGGTGGGAGCCAGCAACTGGTTCATCCGGTGGCCGTTCTTTATTGAAGGGGCGTTTATCGGATGGGTTGGTGCCCTCGTTCCGACCATCCTGGTTCTGGTTCTCTATCAGGTGGCTTACACCATTTTGGGGGCCGGTGAAGCCCAGTCCATTCTGAAAATGATGCCGATCCTCTCACTGGGTACGTATGTGACCCTGTGCATTTTCGCTCTGGGAACTGCGATCGGGACACTGGGAAGCATTATTTCCGTGCGCCGTTTCTTGAAAGTGTAATGAGGAGGAATCTAGTTCGAGGAGGAGCAAAGTGATTAGGAAAGAATTTGCAGGGATATTTTCTTTTTTGCTGGTTTTTTCTTTGATCCCCGTCAAAGACAGCTTTGCGATCACAGATTCCTCTTCCATTGATGAGAAAAAAGAGGAAATCCGACAACGGGATCAAGAAATCATGCAACTGGAAAAAAAGAAAGAACTAGCACAAAAGGACATGAAACAGCTTTTGGGTCAGATTGAAGCGAAAAAGAAGGAACTCAACCGGTTGGACATGCGTGTTTATGCACTGGAAAACCAGATAAAGGAAAAACAGGAAGAGCGCAAAAACGTTGAGAGGGAATTGGATCTTTTGCGTCAAACTTACAAGCATCGCATGCAGGATATTTATTTAAAAGGGAACAATTTTTACTTTGAGCTTTTGTTGCAATCCAACTCCATCGGGGATTTCCTGAAACGGTACGATTATATCAGCATTTTGGCCCGGGCCGATCAGCGCGTGATCCAAAAATATACCGGCAAACAAAAAGAATTGGCCGGAGTTGAGCAGGAATTACGGGAGGATTTGGCTAACTTACAAACAGCGCAAAAAGAAGCCCAGGGCGTCTTTGCTCAACTCCAAAAAAAATACCGGCAACATGAAGGAAAGTTGGCGGCGCTGGAGACGAACTTGGCGGAATTGGAGGACCAAAACATTCAGGCCCGGAAAGAATTGCGCAACCGGGTTGCCAAACTGGAAGAAGAAGCCCGCAAAAAAGAGCAACAAAACCATCCGGATGGCAATGTCCCGTCAAGCGACGGCTTTCTGTGGCCGGTAAACGGGACGGTGACTTCCCCGTTCGGCATGCGATATCACCCGGTTCACCGGGAATACCGGATGCATGAAGGGATGGATATCGCGGCGAAAATGGGGACTCCGATCCGCGCCGCGTCGTCCGGTGAAGTGATTGAAGCCCGTCCTTCAAAAGGATACGGTTATGTCATTGTCATTTACCATGGGAACGGACTTTCCACGCTTTATGCCCACATGTATGCCCAAACGGTAAAAGTGGAAGTCGGCCAAAAGGTATCGGCGGGAGATGTCATCGCAGCTGTGGGAAGCAATGGATTTTCAACCGGACCTCACTTGCATTTTGAAGTACATAAAGGAAGTACACCTGTCGATCCCGCCTCTTATTTGCCTCCGGAACAGGGCAAGTAAGTTGAATTGAAACGGGAGGAGTACGACCAAAGTGGTTCGAAAATGGTTTGTCACTACAATGATGCTTGTTCAGGCGATCTTATTCAGCCTCGCAAGCCCGCTTTCGGTCAAAGCAAACAGTGAACACCAGAAGAACCCGGCATGGACCGGACTGGAAGAAGCCAGAAAACAGGTCATGGCCAGGGAGCGGCAAGTTGCGGCATTAAACGAAGAAATCGCGCAAAAGAAAATGAACCTGGTGGAGAAACAAAAAAAGTTGAGCATGCTGGAAGCGCGGTTTGAGGCGGTGCTGGTACATATATATAAAAGAAGTCACAAAAATCAATATCTCTATTATTTGTTGAGCGCTGATTCCGTTTCGGAGTTTTTGATGCGCCTGGATATTCTCTCCATGTTCGTGGAAAACGAAAGTGCCGTGATCAAGCAGTATTTGAAAGAGAAAAAATCCTTGGAAAATGAAGTGGCCATGATCGAGAAAAGCAAAAAAGAAAAAGAGGCTTTGCTGAAAGAAGCCCGGCAACATTTGACACGTTATACAGCGTTGTATCAGCAACAAAGCCGGACACTCGATCCGGTACGGGAGCCGGAGCCCGAAACAATGCAACCCGTTCGTCAGGAGGATAAAAACAGGCAGGTTCGCAATTCCCGTCCGCCGGCGAATTCTTCACCGGACCGGCAGGAGAATGATGCTCTGGCCTGGCCGCAACCGGGCGGAAAAGTCTCTTCTGAATTCGGGGAACGAAACGGAAATCACGAAGGAATCGACATCAAAAATTCGATGGGCTCACCGATTGTGGCGGCAGCTTCAGGCATCGTTGTATTGACAAAATCGGACCCGGACGGATACGGCTACTATGTTGTGATTGATCATGGGAACGGATTGAAGACCCTTTATGCCCATATGTATCCAAGCACAGTGCAAGTCGAGGTCGGGGATCGCGTGGAAAAAGGGCAACAAATCGCATCGGTCGGGAATTATCCCCAGTTGGTGCCCTACCTGCATTTTGAAATACATGAAAACGGGAAGCCGGTGGATCCCTTGCAATATTACTAGGAAAAATCATGGACAAAGTCGATCTAATCCTGTTGATTAGATCGACTTCCCATTTTCATTGGCCCCATCCGATAAATTGGATAAAAAGGACAAAATCGTCAAAATTTCTAAGTATGTTTCCATATAAAATAGAATTAAACCATATTGATATGTTTTGAGTGATATAAAAAAGAACAGAGAACAGGAAGGCGATGGGGAACTAGGAGAAAGACTGGGAGGCGCTTATATCAATGAGTAAGAAATGGTTAACCATGGCTTTGATTGCTTCACTGACGGCAATGATGACTCCTCCACAAACGGTGTCAGCCGAGTCGCTCCGGGAAAAAATCGACAGCGTCCGTGAGGACAAACAAGGGATCCTGGAGCAACAGCAAAGTTTGAAACAAAAGATGGAAGAGTTTAAAAGCAAGATGGACGAAGCGGATCAAAAGATTGAGTCCATCCAGAAGGAAATCGAGCCCATTGAGCAAAAGCGGCAGGAAGCGGAAAAAGATTTGCAAGAGATCCGGAAAGACTTCGACGGGCGCATCAGCCGGATGTATTTGCACGGAGAAAATAACTATTTGGCCCAATTGCTGTCTGCGGAGGATTTCAATGAGTTTTTGAACCGCTTTGAAGTTATCCGCCTTCTCGTCAAAGGAGATTATAAAATCGTGGCTGAATACCAAAAAGCGGTCGATGAACGCCAGAAAGCCATTGACGAAAAACAGGTGAAAATCGAGGAACAACAAAAGCTGATTGATCAAATTAACAAAGAATATCAAAAGTTGATGAAAGAACTTGAAGCGTCCGATGCCAGCTTGGAGAAGCTGGAGAGCATTCTGGAGGAACATAAAGAAGAATTGATTCAAATCAACCTGGCGGAATGGCGTTCAGGTAAGCTTCGTTTTGCATACACCGGTCCGCTTATCAAACCGACCACTGTCACCAAGACTTCTAATTACGGATACCGTGTGCATCCCATCTTTGGAACGAAAAAACTGCACGCAGGAGTGGATTATGGCGGGCCGATCGGAACTCCGATCAAGGCTGCTGCTGACGGTGTCGTGGTATCCAGCCGTGCGTCTTCCGGATATGGTTGGTTGATCACCATTTATCACGGACATTATAAAGGCATGCCTTTCTTTACCCGGTATGCTCACAGTTACCCCAGCCAGGTCAAAGTGCAACCCGGGGAAGAAGTCAAAGCCGGGCAGGTCATTTCAGCGATTGGAAATAACGGAAACTCCACAGGACCGCACTTGCACTTTGAAGTACGGATCGGAGAAGGGGCCCAACCGCCATCTTATGACCCGGAACGGTATATGAGGTAAAAATGTGATATAGTTAAAATAATATCCCGGACGACTATTTTGTCCGGGGTTGTCATACATTAAAGAGTATAAAGGGCTGATCCGGATCGCCTGCAAGGGGATCCAAAGGTGGGTGTTTACTGATAATGAATTTTAAAGGCAGGACCGTCGCGATCATTACGGTTGTGACCATGATTTTCAGCAGTTTGCTGACTGTGCTGGTTGTGGGTGACGGGGGGTTGATTGATCAACTGGAATCCGGAACCCTGTTTTCTTTTGACCGGTCTCAATCATTTGAAACACACGAGGAGAAATTAAAGCAAGCATATCAAACGATTACTTCTTCTTATTTACATAAAGTAAATGAAGAACAATTGATTGACGGCGCCATCAAAGGAATGATCGAATCCCTGGGGGATCCTTATTCCGCCTATATGAGTCCGAAAGAAGCCGCGCAATTTGAGGAAGATTTGCAGTCTTCCTTTACGGGAATCGGCGCCGAAGTGACATTGACCAACGGCCAAGTGACCATTATTGCGCCAATCAAGGATTCGCCTGCGGAAAAAGCCGGATTGCGTGCCGGCGACCAGGTGTTAAAAGTCAACGGGCAAAGCCTGGAAGGAATGGACCTTCAGGAGGCAGTCAGCAAAATCCGCGGTCCGAAGGGGACCAAAGCCCAATTGCTCATTTCCCGTCCTGGCGTCAGTGAACCGCTGAACATTACGGTGGTGCGTGATGAAATTTCGCTTCAAACCGTAGAAGCAACGATGTTGCCTGACAAAATCGGACGGATCACTTTGACGCAGTTTTCGGAAAATACAGCTGAAGATTTTGCCAAAGAGCTGAAAAAACTGGAGGAGCAGGGGATCAACGGGCTGATCATTGACGTGCGCGGGAACCCGGGCGGCCTTTTGCAGTCTGTATTGGAAATTTGTGACCAATTGGTGCCCGGTAAAAAACGTGTCTTGATGACGGAGGATAAGTCGGGAAACCGCACGGAATACCATTCCAAACTGGAAACCAAAAAACCTTATCCCATCACGGTTTTGATTGACAAAGGGAGTGCGAGTGCGTCTGAAATCCTCGCGGCCGCTTTAAAAGAATCCGGTGGATATCCGTTGGTCGGGGAAACCACTTTCGGCAAAGGAACGGTTCAGACCACCAAGTCCTTTGATGACGGCAGCAACTTGAAACTGACCATTGCCAAATGGTTGACGCCGGAAGGCAACTGGATTGATCAGCATGGCGGAACCAAAGGCATCAAACCGGATGTTCCCGTGAAGAAACCCGCGTATGCCAATGTGCTTCCTCCCCAGCCGGATGCGCCGCTGAAAAAAGATGATAATTCAACCGAAGTCAAAAATATGCAGTTGATTTTGGATGCGCTGGGTTACCATCCGGGTCGCACAGACGGATACTTTGACGGTTCGACCGAACAGGCTGTCAAGTCCTTCCAAAAGAAAGAAGGAATTCCGGAGACGGGGCAACTTGATGAGGTCTCCTCCGAGAAATTGCGCCAAGCATTTATCAACTTTTTGCGCGACCCGAAAAATGATGTGACATTGCAGGTCGCAGTGGAGCTCTTGAAGAAAAAATAAAGGATTTGTCCGGGAAATATAGAAAATACCCCAATAATTTCCATTGGGGTATTTTTTTATGATATGGAGGAAGGCAAATTGTGGTCCGTTTGGGAAGATCCGCTTTCTTTTTTGACCAAGTGGTTTTCAATTTTCATTCATCCGGCCTTTTGGCTGGGAACAGGGATGATCATGGTATATGTTTGGGTACGCAGGCGGTATGAAATCAAAAAGTTTCACAGTGTGTTGGAACCCAAGTTGGCTTTGTTGCTTCGGACAATTTTTTGGTCGTCGGTGGCCGGTTTGGCCGGTTCCCTGTGTTTGTCCGGGATCCGGTGGGAGATTCAACCCGGGGACTGGCTCATGGTTTGGAGCCTGACGCTCCTTTTTTCCGCCTTTGGCCTGCGCTTTGCTTGTCTTGCTTATTCTGCCGGCATGTTGTGCCTGGTTCACTATGGGGTGACGGAGACCACGTGGCTGGGCTCTTTCCCGGTTCCCGAAATGGTGTATGCTTTTCCTGCCCGGGACTGGTTATGGCTGATTGCCTCCAGTCACTGGTTGGAATGGGTTTTGATACGCTTGGATGGGGAGAACGGAGCTTATCCGGTTCAAGTCAATCAGGTGAGTGGATTCATGCTGAAAAAAGGCTGGCCGGTTCCTTTGCTGTTGAGCGGTCCAAATGGTTGGATTCCGCTTCCGGTTTTTTTGAGTTTTGCGCGGATGAATCTGTCGGGAATGTTAAAAAAACAAAAAAGGCAGACCTCCACCTTTATTTTGTTGTATGCCGTGATTTTAAGTTTGGGGCTGGCCTTTTCAGAAGGACGGGAGTCAGGGGAGTGGATCATGGCGGTCTTGGCGGTACTCGGGCATGAAGGGATTTATCTCGGAACCAAGTGGATGGAAAAACGTTCGACGCCGTATTTTGTTTCCAACCATCAAGGGGTGAAGGTTCTGGCGGTGATTCCGGATTCTCCGGCAGAAGCGATGGGACTAAGAACCGGCGATGTGATCCAGCGCTGTAACGGCCGGCCCGTCCGGAGCATGGAAGAGCTGACCCGGGTGGCGGAAACGGCGACCCATTGCAAGCTGGCGGTGTTGGATGAACACCAAAACCTGCACATCACCCAGAAAACATTGTTTGAGGATGACCCGGCTGATCTGGGAGTGATTCCGGCCCTTCCGGCGGACGAAAAAACCCGCATCCGGTCCACGTCCTGACTTTCCCGGTACCTCCGGGATTCAGGCACAAACCGGGAACATATCAAAAGCCTTTCCAGACCGGAAAGGCTTTTTTTGGATTCGGAACGAATGTTCTTATCAGGCATGTCCGTATGTTATAATACTTTCATGTGGAAATGAGGTGAGTCGGATGGCAAAACAATTCCAACTGGTGTCAAATTTTGAACCGCGTGGGGATCAACCGCAGGCGATTGAGAAACTGGTCCGCCAAATTCAGGGGGGAAACAAGTACCAAACCCTTTTGGGAGCCACGGGGACAGGGAAAACTTTTACCATGGCTCAAACGATCGCCCGCGTCAACAAACCCACGCTGGTAATTGCGCACAACAAGACATTGGCGGCGCAGTTGTGCGGGGAGTTGAAGGAATTTTTCCCCCATAATGCCGTCGAATATTTTGTCAGTTATTATGATTATTATCAACCTGAAGCTTATATTCCGGCAACGGATACTTATATAGAAAAAGATGCATCCATCAACGATGAAATTGACAAATTACGCCACTCGGCAACCAGCGCTCTGTTTGAGCGGGAAGATGTGATTATCGTCTCAAGTGTTTCTTGTATTTACGGCTTGGGTTCACCGACAGAATACCGGGATCTGGTCCTTTCCTTGCGAGTGGGAATGGAAAGGGACCGGAACGAAGTGTTGCGAAAGTTGGTTGATATTCAATATGAACGAAACGATATCAATTTTGTGCGCGGAACATTCCGGGTGCGGGGCGATGTGGTGGAGATTTTCCCTGCTTCCCGGAGTGAACAAGCGGTCCGGGTGGAATTTTTCGGGGATGAGATTGACCGGATTCGCGAAATTGATGTCGTGACGGGAGAAATTATCGGGGAAAGGGAACATGTTGCCATTTTTCCGGCTTCTCACTATGTCACCCGTTCCGATGTGATGGAAAGGGCTTTGAAAGGGATTGAACAGGAGCTGGAAGAACGCCTCAAGGAACTGAGGGGGCAAGGAAAACTGCTGGAAGCGCAACGTTTGGAGCAGAGGACACGATATGACTTGGAAATGATGAGGGAAGTCGGATTTTGTTCCGGGATCGAGAACTATTCCCGCCACTTGGTCGGCAAAAAGCCGGGGGAACCGCCTTACACGTTGTTGGACTTTTTCCCGAAAGACTTTTTGATCATTGTGGATGAATCCCATGTCACCATTCCGCAAATTCACGGGATGTACAACGGGGATCAGGCGCGAAAAGAGATGTTGGTGGAACACGGTTTCCGGCTCCCGTCGGCCAAAGACAACCGGCCGCTGAAGTTCAGTGAGTTTGAAGAGAAAATCAATCAAATCTTGTTTGTTTCCGCGACACCGGGGCCGTATGAATTGGAAAAATCGCCGGAAGTGGTGGAACAGATCATCCGCCCGACCGGGTTGTTGGATCCGAAAATCCACATCCATCCGATCAAGGGGCAAATTGACCATCTGATCGGGATGATTCATGACCGCATCGAACGGGATGAGCGTGTGCTGGTGACGACCCTGACGAAAAAAATGGCGGAGGATTTGACGGATTACCTGAAAGAAATGGGGATCAAAGTCCGCTATTTGCATTCGGATATCAAAACCATTGAACGGATGAAAATCTTACGTGATCTGCGCTTGGGTGAATTTGATGTGTTGATTGGGATTAACCTGTTAAGGGAAGGATTGGATTTACCGGAAGTTTCCTTGGTGGCGATTTTGGATGCCGACAAGGAAGGCTTTTTGCGTTCGGAGCGTTCTTTGATCCAAACCATCGGCCGGGCTGCGCGAAATGCCCGCGGCGAAGTGGTGATGTATGCGGATAAGATCACCGACTCCATGAAAAAAGCGATTGATGAAACGGAGCGTCGTCGGCAAATTCAAGCGGCCTACAATAAAAAACACGGAATTGTCCCCCAAACGATTAAAAAAGATGTGCGTGAAGTGATTGAAGCGACCAAAGTGGCGGAACAAACCGCTGAATATGTGACAGGGAAACAAACGAAGAAAATGAGCAAGTCTGAACGGAACAAGTTGATCCGCGACTTGGAAAAAGAAATGAAACAAGCCGCCAAAGAGTTGAATTTTGAACGTGCTGCCGAATTGCGAGATTTGATTATCGAATTGAAAGCGGAGGTTTAAGACATGTCGCAAGAAAAGATTGTCGTTCGCGGTGCACGGGTGCATAATCTGAAAAACATTGATGTGACGATTCCGCGTGATCAGTTTGTCGTCATCACGGGGTTGAGCGGTTCCGGAAAGTCCTCACTTGCGTTTGACACCATTTATGCCGAAGGGCAACGTCGTTATGTCGAATCGCTTTCGGCTTATGCCCGCCAGTTTTTGGGGCAAATGGACAAGCCGGATGTCGATGGAATTGACGGGTTGTCCCCGGCGATCTCCATCGACCAGAAAACGACGAGCCGCAATCCCCGTTCCACGGTCGGGACCGTGACCGAAATTTATGATTACCTGCGCTTGCTTTATGCGCGGGTGGGACATGCGTATTGTCCGGTGCATGGAATCGAGATTCAATCGCAAACCGTTCAGCAAATGGTGGATCGGATCATGGAATTGCCGGAGCGTTCCCGGATACAGATTTTGGCACCGGTCGTCAAAGGGCGAAAAGGGGAGCATATCAAGCTTTTAAAAGACATCAGCCGCCAAGGGTATGTGCGTGTCCGAATTGACGGGGAACTCCGGGATTTGTCTGAAGAGATCAAACTGGAGAAAAACAAAAAGCATACCATCGAAGTGGTGGTGGACCGGATCATTGTCAAACAGGGCGTGAACACCCGGCTAACGGATTCTGTCGAGACCGCTCTGGCGATCAGTGATGGTGAGGTGCTGGTGGATGTGATCGGCGGAGAAGAACTGTTATTCAGCTCCAAGCTGGCTTGTCCGGAATGCGGGTTCAGCATCGAGGAATTGTCTCCGCGCATGTTCTCTTTTAACAGCCCGTACGGCGCGTGTCCGGCTTGTGACGGACTGGGAAACCGGTTGGTGATCGATCCGCAGCTGGTGATTCCCGATCCGTCCCTTTCCCTGAACGAAGGAGCAATCGAGCCTTGGTCTTCTTCCAACGGCAATCATTATTACGAACAACTGTTGAAAGCCGCTTGCGACCATTTCCAAATCGACATGGATAAGCCGTTTCAGGATTTGAGCCAAAAGGAAAAGGAAATTCTCCTTTACGGTTCCGACGAACGGTTTCCTTTCAGATATGTGAGAAACAGCGGTTTTGAACGGGAAGCCATGGCCCGGTTTGACGGGGTGGTGGGACATTTGAACCGCCGTTACAAAGAAACCGGTTCCGACATGGTGCGTGAGTATTTGGAAACCTATATGACAACCAAGTCTTGCCCTTCTTGCAAGGGGGCCCGCCTGAGAAAGGAGATTCTTCATATCTACGTCGGCGGAAAAAACATCGATGAGGTCACCCGTCTCTCGATCAAAGAGGCGCTGGAATTTTTCCAAAACCTGTCTTTGTCGGACAAGGAAAACCAAATCGCTTATCAAGTGTTAAAAGAAATTAAAAGCCGGCTCGGTTTTTTGGTCAATGTGGGACTCGGTTATCTGAGTTTGTCCCGTGCGGCCGGGACATTGTCGGGGGGAGAAGCGCAACGGATTCGCCTGGCGACCCAGATCGGGTCCAAATTGATGGGGGTTTTGTATATTCTGGATGAGCCGAGCATCGGGCTCCATCAGAGAGACAACAATCGTTTGATTGCCACCCTCAAAGAGATGAGGGATTTGGGGAATACCTTGATTGTGGTGGAACATGACGAAGATACGATGTTGGCGTGCGATTATATCATCGACATTGGTCCCGGTGCCGGGGCCCACGGGGGGAAAGTGGTTGCTGCCGGCACGCCGCAGGAATTGATGCAAAATGAGAAATCGTTGACAGGGGAATACTTGAGCGGCCGCCGTTTCATTCCCGTGCCGCAGAAGCGGAGAGAGCCGAACGGCAAATGGATCAAAGTGTCGGGAGCGCGGGAAAATAACCTGAAAAACATCGATGTTGCCTTTCCTCTCGGCGTTTTCACCTGTGTGACGGGTGTTTCCGGTTCGGGAAAAAGTACACTGGTCAATGAAATTTTGTTGAAAGGGTTGGCGCGCCGTCTGGGCAAAGCCAAAACGGTGCCCGGCAAGCACAAAAAAATTGAAGGCGCCGAACATTTGAATAAAATCATTAACATCGATCAATCTCCGATCGGGAGAACGCCGCGTTCCAATCCCGCAACGTACACCGGGGTGTTTGATGATATCCGCGAAGTGTTTGCATCCACGCCGGAAGCCAAGGTGAGAGGGTACAAGAAAGGGCGTTTCAGTTTCAACGTCAAAGGCGGACGGTGCGAAGCCTGCCGCGGGGACGGAATCATTAAGATTGAAATGCACTTCCTGCCGGATGTCTACGTACCGTGTGAGCAATGCAAAGGGAAACGGTATAACCGGGAAACCTTGGAAGTGAAATATAAAGGAAAAAGCATTTCAGACGTCTTGGAAATGACGGTGGAGGAATCCTTGGACTTCTTTAAAAACATTCCCCGGATTCAACGGAAATTGCAAACCCTTTATGATGTGGGGCTGGGATATATCAAACTGGGACAGCCGGCCACGCAATTGTCCGGCGGGGAAGCCCAACGGGTGAAACTGGCTTCGGAGTTGTATAAACGGAGTCAAGGGCGGACGTTATATGTGCTGGATGAACCCACCACCGGTCTTCACATCGATGATATCGCCCGGTTGCTCAAAGTGTTGGAGCGGCTGGTGGAAAACGGGGATACGGTGGTCGTCATTGAGCATAATCTGGATGTGATTAAAACGGCCGACTATCTGATTGACCTGGGGCCGGAAGGCGGAAGCGGCGGGGGAACGGTCGTCGCCAAAGGAACACCGGAAGAAGTCGCCAAGAGCAAAGGATCTTATACCGGACAATTCTTGGCGCCGGTTTTGGAAAGAGACAAAAAACGCATGGAAAATCTGCTGGCAAAACGGGAAGAAACCGCAACCCCGAAGTAAGGAATCAATAATTGCAAGGAATTGCGGACAAACTGAATAATGCAAGACGTTCATCCACCACCTTACGACAAAGGAGTGATTCGAATGGCAAGAAGAAACAGGCTTGTCGTTCCGGGTGCCAGAGAATCATTGGAGCAGATGAAGAACGAAATCGCTCAAGAATTCGGAGTCGAGTTGGGGGCTGACACCACAGCCCGTGCCAATGGGGCAGTAGGTGGAGAGATGACAAAACGTCTTGTGGCGCTGGGCTCCCAAGTCATGGAGCAACAGCGAAAAGGAAAAGCAGGGGAATGATTTCCCCTGCTTTTTTATGTCAACACCATCCCAAATCGCAATCGCTCACATACGAGTCAGGCGAAGGTTGGGATGGTGGGATGAGTGAAGAATGGATGTCTCCGTTTTTGAACTGATAGCCCTCTTCCAAATGAGGAAGCTTTTCGTCCAACGGAATATGGCCGATGGTTTTTCCATGATGATATAAGACCACTTTGCCATTTTTAATTTTTCCAACAACCTCGGATGTGATTTTTTGATGGCGATCCATTTCGTCCATCCCCTCCTTGCTGAAAAACCCAAAGATAAGTATACCCGTGGCATGACCCCTGAATGCAGGAAAGGGCTGATTCATTGTATTCTTACAATAGCACGGCCATATATTAAAGTCAATATCAATTTATAATAATTATAAAATGAGATTAATTATTAGTCAAATGCGGGGATCAAAAATGCGTTTGGTTTCATGATTTTATTCATCGTGAATACAGTGTATTAAAGATGGGAAAGAAATCATGATACAATAAAAGAGAAGATCGGTTTGAAAAGAGGAGGAGAGAGATGTATTCATATGTCGTGGATGTGAAAGGGGCTACGACGGAGCAGGTGCTAAAACGTTTGGAGGAAAAAATCGCCGAGCATAAATTCCGATTATTGTGGAAGTATGATATTTCCACCAAATTGTTTGAACAAGGAATCCGGTTCAATCAGCCTTATTACATTCTTGAATTGTCCCACGCCGATTTGACCAAACAGCTGTTAACCGAACATCCCGACTGTGGATTTTTGCTTCCGGCCAAATGCATGGTTTACTGGGATCAAGAAAAAAATACCGTACGAGTCGGTGTTCTCCGCCCGAGCGAATTGGCCAAAGAAGTGGAAAGTGAACGGGTGAAAAGGATTGCCGGGCAACTGGAGAAAAGACTGGTCGAAATGGTGAACCAATGCACGGGAGAAGAAATGGCATCTTGAGGCTTGTGTGATGCGGGAAGCGGGACGCCGGCTTTTCCGGACAGCCCTGGTCCGATTTTAAAAAAGACAGCCATGGCGGTGGAGGGGATTCCGTAAAGTTCTGCTCCTTCATCCGGGACAGAGGGAGATTCAAGAAAAGGGTTGATTGTTCACAAAGCATTTTATATCTTTGTACAATCGGGTATGAATGGAATAAGGAGGGGAATGTTTATGAGAATCCTGTTAAAAATCATCGTGGGCGCCATTGCTGTCTTTCTTGCTTCCCAATTGGTCACGGGAATTGAAGTGGAAAGCTGGAAAGCCGCGCTTTTCGCGTCGATTGCACTGAGTATCATCAATCTGATTGTCCGGCCGGTCATCAAGGTGTTGACTTTGCCCATCACTATTTTGACATTGGGCTTGTTTTCATTTGTGATTAATACGTTCATGTTTTGGATGGCCAGCTTCTTTGTGGACGGGTTTGAAGTGGAAGGATTTGTCGCCGCATTTTTGGGGGCGTTGATCATGACCGTGGCCAACTGGATTTTGGGTTGGTTTACGGATTAACCGGCAACATAAAAAGGCTTGTGTTTTGCACAAGCCTTTTTATGAATGATGTTTGTAAAATTGGTATTGTCCGAAAAGCAGTTTGCAAACATGGATAAACATTTCTTTTCGTTTTACCTGGTTGTTGGTGAAAATGCCGACGGCTCCTTGATCACGGCGAACCCCTTTTTGTTTGGAATATTCTTCCATGATCCATCCCAATTCCTTTCCCTCATTCAGCGGAGCCCTGAATGAATCCGGAAGCGGAATGCGGGCTCCTCCGGCCAGCCGCAAGCGGTTGTTTTCATCCACAAGGGCTCCCCAGTTGCATAAAAACAAACCATTGGGCGTTTCGGTTACTCCGCCTTCCAAGCCAATTCCAATGGCTGCGTCCAAGGCTTTTTTGGCGCGGCGGGCACGGTGTATGGCCCCTTCGATGGTTTCCTCATCGGAAAAAGGCTGGTCTGAAACCCCGGAAGGAACGGATGCGGATAAAACCGTTCCGGTCCGGTTAAATTCCTGCCACGCTTCTTCAACGGCCCCGACTTTAGCGGGATTGGTCGATCCGACTGCGATGATCATCTTCGTTTTCACCTTCTTGAATTTGAATCAATTCCGCCCGGATGATGTACCGATCCGGGGCATCTCCCACGAAATCAAACGGATAACAAGTTGACAGGGTCAGAACCGGATGGGAAATGGGAACGATCACGGTCCGGTCATCGGCGTGGGTGATCCAGGATTTGCGGATTTGATAAGTGAAAAGATGGTTCCCATATTTTATGTATAACCGGTCTCCTATTTTCAGTTTGCCCAAATCCCGAAAAACGGTGTCCCGGTGGCCGGACAGGACGACGTGCCCGGTGTCCCCGGGATAAACCGTGCCATGTCCCTGATACAATCCGACCCCTTTTTTTAAGGAATCCGGGTCTGTTCCTTTGACGATCGGGAGAATCCGTCCCAGTTTCGGAATCACCAGTTCGCCCAGTTTTTCACCTTGGCGGACGGGAGGGGGCGGGACGGGGATTCCCTGTTTCAAAGAGGGCATCGTGGTTTGGACATGCCAATCGGGGGCAACGGATGCCGCCAGTTGTTCATTTTGTTCCACGACCGATGTTTCTTTCTGCCAATGATACATATTGTAACAAAAGAAAATACCGCCTGCCAGAATCAGGAGCCAGGCCACTGTGCGCATCACGCGTTTCCTCCTCGCCGGCTTCCATTTCCGTGTTTATGGTTTTTATTCGACAAGAAGACAAATATTCCCTGTATCACGCCGGGGAGAGAAAATCTCTCCTTGTGTTTTGACAAAGAAACAGAAAAAAAGGTATTTTAGGATATGAAACAAGTCAAGCCGCAAGAGGAATGGCATGCGTGAGCATAAAAACTGTCCGCCGTCAAAGCGGCAATCAAAGACCGGTTGGATGTTAGGAGATACGGACGATGAGTAAAAAGGTTACATTGGAAAAGCTGATTCAAGAGTTTCGCCTGGAAGTGATTTATGGTTGGGATCAATTGGACCGTGCCGTGACCGTCGCGGATTTGTACCGGCCGGGATTGGAGTTGGCAGGTTTTTTCACTTATCATCCGGTCGAACGTTTGCAGTTGCTTGGCAAAACAGAATTGTCCTTTATCGAGGGATTGACCAGGCAAAAAAGAGAGGAACGTTTGGAGCGGTTGTGCCATTCGGAAATCCCTTGTTTTATCGTGACGCGGCAGTTGGAAGTGCCGGTCGAATTGATCCAGGCTTCCAAGAAGAAAAAGGTGCCGATTTTGCGCACTTCACTGGCCACCACCAAATTTGCCAGCAAATTGACGAATTACCTGGAAAAATACTTGGCCCCGGCCACCACGATGCACGGGGTGTTGGTGGATGTGTATGGAATCGGTGTGTTGATTACGGGTTCAAGCGGAATCGGCAAAAGTGAAACGGCATTGGAACTGGTGAAGCGCGGCCATCGGTTGGTTGCCGATGATGCGGTGGAAATCACCCAGTCCGAAGAGGGGACACTGGTCGGACATGCCCCGGAATTGATCCGTTACCTCCTGGAGATCCGGGGACTCGGGATCATTAATGTCATGACCCTGTTTGGAGCCGGAGCCGTGCGCGATAAAAAGAAAATTTCGCTGGCGATTCACTTGGAAGCATGGAAAGAAGAACGCCAATATGACCGATTGGGCTTGGATGAAGAGAAAATCCGCATTATCGACACAGAAATTCCCAAGTTGACCATTCCGGTGCGCCCGGGGAGAAACCTGGCGGTGATCATTGAAGTGGCGGCCATGAACTACCGGTTGAAGCAAATGGGTTATCATGCCGCGCAACAATTTGTCCAGCAATTGGGTTCGGCGATTGATGACAGTGAGGAATTTGATTGATCGGGTTGAATCCGGGAGGAGGAGAAGAAAAATTTGATGAAAAATATAAATGCATGGATGAAAGAGGGTTTTTCCTTTTTACAATGGGTGGTCTTCTTGTTGGCCAATGCGCTTTCGCTTCCCGTTGTCATCGGCCAGCTTTACCATCTCTCTGCTGCAGAAGTTGCCGGATTGATGCAGCGGACTTTTTTTGTGATCGGATTGACTTCTTTTTTGCAGGGATGGTTGGGACACCGTTATCCTTTGGCAGACGGCCCGGCGGGAATCTGGCTCGGCATGTTCACGGTGATGGGAACCATGGCCGGGGCCGGTGAAGCCGGTCTTTCGGAGACCTTACGCGTGTTGGAAGGGGCGATGATCATGGCCGGGGTCATCATCATCGTGATTTCCGCCTTCCGCTTGCTTCCGAAAATCCTGTTTTTATTCACCCCGTTGGTGACCGGTTCCTTTTTAATGCTGCTGTCGCTCCAATTAAGCGGTGTGTTCTTTCAGGGAATGTTCGGGATCGGGCAAGGCCGTGACGCGTTGGAGGGCAAATTGTTGCTCGTGTCGGTGACGGTTTTTGTCTTGGTGTGGGTTCTTTCCGTTTGGGGAAAAGGCTGGATGAAAAATTACGCGGTCTTAATCGGCATTGCGGCAGGTTGGGCCGGTTTCGCAGGACTGGGTTATGATGCGGCGGCGCCGGTTTCTTTTTCTTCTTTTGTCACCCTTCCGTCCGTCTTTGCCTGGGGAACACCGGTTTTTGATCCGAACATGATTTTAACCGTATTGGTGATTGTGTTGTTGCTTTTGTCCAATTTGATTGCAAGTGTGTCCGCCATGGAACAAGTGTTGTCCGGGAAGAACCGTTTGGAATCCGGGTTGTTGTCCCGTTCCGGAACGGTCAATGGGGTGGCGACGCTTGCTTCTTCCCTTTTTTCGACGGTCGGGATGGTTCCTTTGACGGTTTCCGCCGGATTTGTCAGCATGACCGGCGAGAAGAGAAGACGTCCTTACCTGGCAGCCTGTCTCGGGGTTATCGCCATTTCCTGCATTCCGCCCGTTATCTCGTTTTTTGCACAATTGCCGGGTCCAGTGGCTTATGCGGTCTTGTTGGCTTCGTTCGGGCAAATGTTCGGCATCGGTTTGAAAGGCGTGTTGAAAGAAGCGCTTGATTCGCGGAGATTTCAGATTTTGGGCATCACCATGTCGGCCGGGGTGGGAATGATGTTTCTTCCTTCCGAAGTGTTCCAAAACTTTCCCCCGGTGATTCAGTCCCTGATGAGCAACGGATTGCTGGTGGGGATGCTGATCTGTCTGGTGCTGGAACAATGTTGGAGGCCGCGTGGGGAGGAATCATTCAAAAAGGTGTCAAACCACGCATAAAGGCTGCTTCTTCGGTCAGGAGCAGCCGGTGGTGATCTATTACTCAAGCGTGATTTCGCGATCGGCATGACAAGTTTTCGGCTTGCGCCAATGAGGAAGGTACACAAACTGGATGGGATCATTGGACAAACATCCGGGAGTGGAGCAAAATCCGCGATCTCCCATGATATACACACTTTGGCTGTTTCCGCATTCCATACAATCATAACGTTCTGCTTCTTCTCGGTGTAAATCGAACGCCAACAAAATAAATCCCTCCAATGATTTGTGTATACTATTTTAATGAATCAGACTTTTTATGTCCATAATAAATAATTCGATAAAAAATTGAAAAATACTGCACGGAAAGTCCGCCGGAATTTTCATGACGTTGCTTTGGACAGGCCATCCTGCTTCGGATGGAAACCGCTTGATCCGGCCGGGATTTCCCTTGCAAAAATTTTTAGGTTACAATGAAGACCAAATTTGTCCAAAATGGAAGGATGGATCCGTTGAGATTCCTGCTTGGGAAAGAAGGGGGATGAAGGGAATGACGTTTATGGTGATTGATCCCGTGGCCTTTTCCATCGGCCCGGTCCAAGTGCATTGGTACGGGATCATCATGGCGACGGCAGCCATGTTGGGTTTGTGGTTGGCGACAATGGAAGCAAAGCGCCAAGGGCTGGATCCGGATATTTTGTTGGACATGATGATCTGGGTGCTGCCTTCAGCGATCGTGGGCGCCCGGCTTTATTATGTGCTTTTTGAGTGGGAGTATTATGCCATGCATCCGGGAGACATCATTGCCGTTTGGAAAGGCGGACTGGCGATTCACGGCGGATTGATCGGCGCTTTTACAGCGGGATACATATTTGTGCGCAAGCATGGATTGTCATTTTTGCAAATGGCGGATATTGTGGCTCCGAGTATCATATTGGGCCAGGCGATCGGGCGTTGGGGAAATTTCATCAATCAGGAAGCCCATGGCGGGGAAGTGTCGCGGGCTTTTTTGGAAAGCTTGCATTTGCCCCGATGGTTGATTGAGCAGATGAATATTTACGGTGTGTATTATCATCCGACGTTTCTGTATGAATCGGTCTGGAATTTGGCCGGATTCCTTTTACTGATCGGTTTACGGAAGATTCGCATCCGGCAAGGCGAGATTTTCTTTTCCTACTTGATCTGGTATTCACTGGGCCGCTTTTTCATTGAAGGCCTCCGGACGGACAGCCTTGCGTTTTCCGGCCCCGCTTTTTTGGAACAACTGCTGGCCGTGCTTTGGTCCCCGATGCATCTGTTGTTCGAACCGGGAATGTTAACCGGGGGGAACATCCGCATCGCGCAGTTGGTGAGCCTGATCGGCGTCTTGTCGGGGCTGGGGCTCATCATTTGGCGGCGCATGAGCAAAGCCGTCCCCAAGCAGGCCGATGAAAGTAAAAAAGCTTAAATCCCCGAAGGAGTGGAACAAGCGTGAAATATTCCGTCGTCCTTTTTGATCTGGATGGAACGCTGATCAATACCAATTCGTTGATTCTTGCTTCTTTTATGCATACGCTCAATCAGCATTGCCCCGGAAAGTACACCCGGGACGATGTGCTGAAGATCATGGGGGAGCCTTTGCTCGACCAGATGCGCCGTTTTGATCCCGGCCAGGCCGAAGCAATGGTGAAAACCTACCATGCTTACAATATCAAGCATCATGATGAATATGCCGAAGCGTTTCCCCATGTCCGGGAGGTTTTGCAAGCGTTGGATCAAGCCGGTGTGGTGATGGGGGTGGTTTCCAATAAACGCCGGGTCGTGGTGGAAAGAGGATTGGATCTGTTTCAGCTGACCCCGTTTATGAAAACGATCGTGTGCATCGGGGACACTCCCGAGGCAAAACCGGCTCCGGATATGATTTTTCTGGCTTTGGAACAGTTGAAGGCGGTTCCGGAAGAAGCCTTGATGGTCGGAGACAGCCGCTATGATTTGATGGCTGCCCGGCGAGCCGGGGTCGATGCGGCAGCGGTGGGTTGGAGCCTTCATGCGGAAGAGCTGAAGAAGTATGAACCGGCGTATTTCTTGCACGATATGCGTGATTTGCTTCGCATTTTGGATACAGAGAAGGGGTAAGCGGACAAAATGCGCAAGACGGAACGATTCAAAGTGAGCGGGCCCAATTCATTATGGCAGGTATACCGGACGGTTCCCTTTTGGAAAGTGTTTAAAAACACCCTCGTGATCGTGATGGCCCGATATTTGCCGTGGATGGGGCTGAAAAGGCGGGTTTACCGCAAGCTGACCGGCATCGAAATCGGGGAATGCACGGCGGTTGCTTTCATGGTGATGATGGATATTTTGTATCCGGATAAAATCCATATCGGGAAAAATACGATTATCGGATATAACACCACCATTTTGACGCATGAGTATTTGATTGATGAGTACCGGCTGGGGGATGTGTATATCGGCGATCATGTGATGATTGGCGCCAATTCCACCATCCTTCCGGGAGTGACGATTGGAGACCGTGCGGTGGTCGGAGCCGGTTCCGTGGTCACCAAAGATGTGCCCCCCGGCACTTTTGTGGCAGGAAATCCGGCCAGAGTGATTAAAAGTACAAACTAATAAGGCATTGATCCAAAAACCGGAATCCGATTCCGGTTTTTGGCATTCATGGGATGAAAGATTGGAATTTATATGAACAACGGTGAGATACACTATATTTAAATTCGCTGGGAAGTTATTATTTAATCAGATTAATTATTCATGGGTGATATGAAAGGGGAGTCAAGGTGAATTGGTTGACCCGTTTTTCACTGCGAAACGTTGCCGCAGTGTTGATATTGATCATTTTGGTAACCGGTGGCGGTGTTTATACAGCAACCCAATTAAAGATGGAAGCCATGCCGGATATCAACTTTCCGGTGATTGTCGCAGTCACCCCGTATCCGGGGGCATCGCCTGAGGATATCGCCGAAGAGGTGACCAAGCCGATAGAAAGAGAAATCATGGGAGTCAAAGGGGTGGACAAGGTTACATCCATCTCGGCAGACAGCACTTCCGTGGTGGTTGCCCAATTTGATTTTGACGCGGATCTGGACAAGGCGCAGCAACAAATGAGAGACGCCCTGGATCGTTTGGATTTGCCGGACGATGTGATGGATACAACCTTTAACCGGTTTGGATTCAACACCTTCCCCATGATTAACTTCACGGTAACCAGTGACAAGAAAAATGCCACTGAACTGGAGCAATGGGTCAAAGATGTGGTGAAACCCAAGCTGGAGTCGATCGAAGGGGTCGGTGAATTACAGGTAAAAGGAGAAGGACCCAAAGCGGTATACATCCGTTTGAATCCGGAAGCATTAAAGAAACATAACCTCACTTTGCAACAAGTGCAACAAGCTTTGGCCAGTGCCCAAATGTCTTTGCCGCTGGGGGATTTAAACACCGGTAATGTGGATATGCCTGTACGCATTCACCAAGAGATCACTTCGGTGGAAGACTTGAAAAATTTTGAGTTGACCGTTCCGACCAATCCGACGGAAGGCATGCAGGATGCCTTCAACCAAATCGGTCAATCCATGGAGAGCTTGGGTCAAGCCGTAGGCGGCTTGGGACAAGCTGTCGGAGGATTGAGCGAAGGGCTCGGACAAATGAGCAAGGGATTGGGACAGGTGAGCCAAGGATTGGGCCAAGTCAGCCAAGGAACCCAGCAGTTGGCGAAAGTACAGGCCCATACCCAAAAAGTCCAAGCCGAAATGATCGGGATTCAGATTGAGTTAAATAAAGCGATGGAGCAACTGCAAAAAGATCCTGAAAATCCGGAGCTGCAACAACAAATCGCCATGTTGCAGGGACAGTTGAAGGCCAAACAAGCCGAACTGGTGGCGCTGAGCAAACAATTGCAAGCAATGCTGGCGAAGATGCCCAAATCCTCCGGAGCCGTGCCGAAAGGAAACGGCCAATCGGTCAAAATGCCGGCTGCACAAGGAAAAACTTCTGCCGGTACCGGAAAACCGGAAATGAAAGAACCGGAAATCAAAACCGTCAAACTTCAGGACATCGCCACCATTACGGAATCAGCAGAAGGTCAATCCATGATCACCCGGACCAATGGGAAACCCTCCATCAATGTGGAGGTCATCAAAAATCCGGATGATAACGTGGTGGAAACGGCGGATGCAGTGAATGCGCAACTGGATCAGCTGGCAAAAACCAATAAAGACGTTCAATTCATGAAGTTGTTCGACCAGTCGGACAGTGTCAAAATGTCCATCCATTCCATGATGCGGGAAGGATTGCTCGGGGCTCTGTTTGCTTCGGTTGTGATTCTTCTGTTCTTACGGAATGTGCGCATGACATTGATTTCGATTGTTTCGATTCCGGTGTCTGTTTTTGCAACCTTGATCTTGTTGAAACAAGCGGATGTGAGCCTCAATATCATGACCCTTGGCGGAATGACAGTGGCCATCGGACGCGTGGTCGATGACAGCATTGTCGTGATCGAAAACATTTACCGCCACCTGATGAAGGGAGTGGAGCGCACATCTGAATTGATCCGGTTGGCGACCAAAGAGGTTGCTTCAGCCATTACTTCCTCCACGTTGACGACGGTTGCGGTGTTTGTTCCGCTCGGGATGATTGAAGGGATTATCGGGGAAGTCTTTTATCCCTTTGCGCTGACGGTGACCATATCGCTTTTGTGCTCGCTGGTGGTGGCTGTCACCATTGTTCCGGTCTTGGCGAAATTGCTGGCCTTAAACGGAAAGCCGTTGAAGAGAGACCGGACAAGAAGCCGATTGGCGGAACAATACAAAAAAGCGTTGCGCTGGTCCTTGAATCATAAAAAAATCGTTTTGGTCGGGTCGACTTTATTGTTGCTGGGAAGTTTTGCGCTCGTTCCTTTGATCGGAACCATTTTCCTTCCTTCCGATAAAGAAAAAGCGATGAGCATCGAATTGAAGATGCCTTCCGGCACGAATTTGGAAAAAACGAATCAAGTCGCCGAACAAATGGAGCAAAAGTTGAAACAGCACCCGGAAGTGAAAACGATCAGCAGTTCGGTCGGGAACATGAGCGGCCAGATGATGGCCAATGACGGATCGGCGGGCAGCAGCAACCGCGCTTCCATGTTCGTCACCTTGGCGGATGACACCGAGCTGGACACCTTTTTGGAAAACGTCCGCAAGGAATTGAATGCGGTGGATCAGAATGCTGTCGTGAATGTCAGTGAAGTCAACAGCATCAATCCCGCTACCAACTCCATTGAAGTGGTGATTACCGGGGATTCGATGGACAAGATCCGGACATTGACCAACCAATTGACGGCAAAAATTCAAAAAGTGAACGGCCTTGCCAATGTGGAAAACAATTTGAGTGAACAGAAGAAAATCGTCACCATTGAAGTGGATGATGCCAAAGCCGCCAAAAAAGGCTTGGTGGCCCAACAAGTCGCCGCCAGTGTCCGCGGCTTGTTGCAGGCGGATACAATCTTTGAAATAGAGAAAGGAAACGAATCGCAAGAAGTGAAATTGGGATTGGAACAAGATGAAGTCAACTCGGTGGATAAGGTGAAAGAAATCCGGATTTTATCTTCCGCCGGTGAACTGGTTCCACTCAAAGACATTGCCACCGTCAAAGTGGAAGAAGGACCGGTGACCGTCAAAAGAGAGAACGGGCAGTTGGCTGCCACTATTTCCGGGGATGTCACTGTGAAGGACACCGGAGCCGTTTCCAAAGACATTCAAGCGCAAATTGACGGCACCCCGATCCCGAAAGGCGTTTCGGTCAAACTGGGCGGGGATATCGAACAAATGAATGAAAGCTTTGCCGATCTGGGGAAAGCCATGATTGTCGCGGTCTTTTCCGTTTATGTGGTCATGTTGATTGCATTTGGGGAAGCCACGGCACCCTTTACCATTTTGTTCTCTCTTCCGTATGCCGTCATCGGCGGTTTGCTCGGTCTGTGGATTGCCGGTCAGCCGATCAGTGCGCCGGCTTTGATCGGGGCATTGATGTTGATCGGGATCGTGGTCACCAATGCGATCGTCTTTGTGGATCGTGTGCAACAGATGAAAAAACGCGGGCACAATACCGTGGATGCGTTGTTGGAAGCGGGGGAAACCCGTCTGCGTCCGATTTTGATGACGGCTTTTGCCACGATTTTCGCCTTGTTGCCGCTGGCTCTCGGGTATGGAGAAGGTGCCGCCATGTCGCAAGGGTTGGCGATTGTGGTGATCGGAGGGCTTGCCTCGTCCACGTTTTTGACGTTGTTTATTGTTCCGATCGTTTATCTTTTCCTCTCCCAATTGCAAGAAAGAAGGCAGTCCAAAAGAAGTCAGCAGGCGGAAGCATAACCAAATCCCCCGGGCATGATGTCCCGGGGGATTTTTTATAACGGGTCCACCTCGATCAATTGATCAAAGGTGATTTTTTTCTTCCATTCGCCATTGGCCATGATGAACCATTCTTCATACGGATGGATTTTTTCAATGCGTCCGTAAAACTGAAGGGGTGAATATTTCCCCGCATAGATCACGATGACGGGTTTTTGCAATTCATAAGCTTCTTCCAGCAAAAAGGTCATGTATTGACGCTCGTCTTCGTCCATTGCGGGGGGATGGTAGGTTGCGGCCGGCCTGTGGGTGACCATGTTATGCCGCTGGGTTTCATACCATTTGTGAAAAGAAGCTGCCAGCATCTTTCTCCGCCTCCTTGTTTATGATCATACACGAACACAAGTTCGTATTCAAGGAGGAACAGAGAAAAATTTATTGTTTAATCAACTTGAAGGCATCGGCCACCACATAACCGGAACCGGATGACCATCTGGATACGGCAATTTTATAATCGGTGCCTTGTGACATGTGAAAACGGCCCAGATAGTTCCATTTGCCTCCGTTTTGCTGCTGGTTGACATAAACCGTCTGGTTGCCGGAAGATGTTTTGATGATCACAGGCGTGTTGGAGTTATAGCCGCTGTTGGCCGGCCACCAGCCGTAAATATCATAGTTTCCGGAGGAAGGGATATTGATTTGGTACCAGAAAGGGTCGCTGGCAAGCACCGGTTCGGCAAAATGATAGTTGCTTCCGTATTTTTGGGAATTCCAAGTGCTGGTCCCCCATGCGTCGCTGGCCATTTTTGCGCCGGTGTTGTCATAAACGAGTTCCTGAGACTGGTTGATCAAAGACATATAGTAATTCCAATCCCAGTTGGAACCCGGATCGGTATGGGTTGCGCCCGGCACTTCACTGTGTCCGATGATATGGCTGCGGTCTTTGGGAATGCCGTACCGGTCACATAACCAGCGGGTCAGGTTGGCTGAAGCGCGGTACATGGCATCTGTGTACCAAGCCGGATCGCTGACATATCCTTCATGTTCGATCCCGATGCTGTGAACGTTGTAGTTCCAGTTTCCCGCATGCCATGCAATGTCCTTGTTTTGGACCATTTGGGTAATCTCTCCGTCACTGGAGCGGATCACATAGTGGGCGCTGACGCTGGCTGCCGGATTTTGGAACCAGCTGATCGTGCCGCTGTAAGAACCCTGAGTCGTATGAATGATGACATAGTCGATGGAATTGCCGTCGCTTTCGCGATTGGCCGCCGTATAGTTGGAACTGGATGCAGCCACCCATTTGGCACCGGGGTAATCGGGCGTTGCCTGTTTTTCCAATTGCTTTTCCACTTGTTCATACTTTCCTGTATGAGGTGTCACCGGGGTCGGCAGAATGAAAACATCTTCCCCGTCAATCACCCGTTGTGCGCCTTCATTGATGATTTTGAAAACTTCATCGGCATACCATTTGGCAGCCACTTCGGAGGACGACCCGCTGTAATCGGCCACGGTGGTATACCAGTCAGCCAAATTTTGCGGGATTTGTCCCTGATTGTTTTCCTTGGCCAGTTCGGCCAAAACGGCCGCGCCACCCCGGATGTTTTGTTTGATATCCGTTTTCAGTGTGGATTCGGGGAGATTCAATAAGCGGCTGGCTTCTTTCAATGATTGGTTGGACGGGTTGTCGGCCAGGTGCATCAACCCGTAGCCGTTGAGCTGGCTGGGTTGTCCGTGATGGTCTTGCCAGCGGGTTTCGGCATAACTGACAGCCAGCAAAATTTCATCGGGAACTTGAAATTCCTTGGCCGCCTGCCGGAACGTTTCATATAAAGTTCCCGGCTGAAAGTGGTCGTCGGCTGCAAAGCTGACCGGCGGACTGAAACTGAAAAAGACCATGCTGAAAAGAAGAAGCGAGATCCCCAAAATTCTCCTCACACCGGATTCCCCCTTTTTATGTCTGGAGTGATTCTCTATCTTTAATTATATAGCTATTTTATTTTTCATAACAATCTTTTCATTTTAAAAATGAATAATATTCTATATAAAAAAGCAGCGGCCGGAGGAAGGATTTAAATGTAAGAAAAAGAAACAAGGAAAGAGAGAAAGGGGAGTGACAGGGGATGAACCGAGAACAAGACCAAATATTGAGCCAATTAAAGGAAAAGGGGGATACCGTCAAAATATATTTGGTCAACGGATACCAATATCAAGGGAAGGTTAACGATTTTGACAAATACACCATTTCCATCGAGGTGGAAGGCGAAATGTTTGTCATCTCCAAGAAGATGGTCAGCACCATTGAAATGCCAAAGCCACCTGAAATGGTTTGACAGGAAAAAGACGGGCTTTTACAAGGGAACCCGTCTTTTTGTTTCGTGCAAGTCTTGGCCGATCCATTCGGTAAAATGGCTGATTTGTTCTTTTTCCATCTGAGCAAGCAGTTCCTGGTTGATTTTCTTGACGATCCCGGGTCCCTCATAAATCATGCCGGTATAGATTTGAACCAGATTGGCCCCCGCTTTCAGTTTTTCGATCACATGTTGTCCCGTAAAAATGCCTCCCGAACCGATGATGGGAATGCTGCCTTGTGTCACGGAATAAATGTGGCGGATCATTTCGTTGGATTTTTCCCGCAGAGGCTTTCCGCTCAAACCCCCGTTTTCATTTTGGGCCGGGGCGGTCAATCCTTGGCGGGACAATGTGGTGTTGGTAGCGATGATGCCGTCAATCCGCAAGGAAACCGCCGTGGAGACAATTTCTTTTAATGCTTCGATTTCAAGGTCCGGAGCGATCTTCAACAGCACGGGCTTTCTTTTTTGATGGATTTCTTCCGATTCCGTTCGTTGGTTCATCATTGCCGTCAATAACGACTGCAATGCCTCGATGTGCTGGAGGTCGCGAAGCCCTTTGGTGTTGGGGGAGCTGACATTGATCACAAAATAGTCCCCGTACGGATACAGTTCTTTGAGCCCCAGGGTGTAATCCTCCACTGCTTTTTCATTGGGGGTGTCTTTGTTTTTGCCCAAATTGATGCCGACCGGAATGGCGGGATGCCCCAACCGCTCAAAGGATTCCTTCGCCGCGGCAACCCCGTGGTTGTTAAACCCCATCCGGTTGATCACGGCTTCATCTTCCGGAAGGCGAAACAGCCGGGGTCGGGGATTCCCGCTTTGCGGACGGGGAGTCAGGGTGCCCACTTCCACGAACCCGAATCCCAAGGCGGCAAGGGCCGGATAAACATGGGCATTTTTATCAAATCCGGCCGCCATCCCCACCGGGTTTGGAAAAGAAATTCCCCATAATTCGGAGGCAAGGCGCGGATCTTGGACGGAAAATGGTTTGGAGACGGTCTTTTGAACCAGGGAAGCAGACTGCATCCATTTCAATCCCCGGACGGTCCAGTTGTGGGCGGTTTCCGGATCCATCCGAAACAATACTTTGCGAAATAACTGGTAGTTCATGGGTGTGACTTCTCCTTTACCGCAAATATCTGAAGGTAGCATACCACAAGGGGTGGACAAAAAAAAGCTGACTGGCTTATACCGGCCAGTCAGCAGAATGTGTATCAAGAGTTTTCAAAACAGAGGGGATCGTCCGTCATATGTAATCAATAATTTAAATTGGTGAAAAGGTTCGCTCTGTAAACTTCTTCTTTCCCTACATAGGCTACCAGATAATCGGCTGCATCGTTGATCCAGCTTTGGGCAACAGCTTGTCCTTCTTCGCTGGCCAGGATTTTTTGCAGGGCATCGGGGCTTGCGAAGTAAATTTCGCACATTAAAGCAAAATCGTTATCCGGTGTCACATCGGTCGGGCTGCTGTTGGAAACCATCAAGTCTGTCACTTCCACTTTAATTACACCGTGGATTTTTAAGATTCTCGGGATCAATGTATTTTTTAATTCCTCTGCAAACTCTTCAATTCCATCTTTTCTTTTGTAGTAACCAATGATCTTATACATAAATAAAAACCCCTCTTTCCTTATATCTTTCTGGAAATATATTTGATCGGAAATAAGTAAATGATAATTAACAGATAAGTTCATTACTTAAACCCAATAATTCAATTTTAATACCTTTATTAATCATTGTGTAGAATTAATCGAATCTTTTCAAGATGATTTCATGGTTTTTATCACAAATTTGTTACAGCAAAAAGAAGAGATCGTTAAAATCCGACGTTATTTGTAAGCGCTTTCAAAAAATCGCAAAAAAGCTTTGTTTTTTAAATGACGGTTTTATATGGAAATCATTCCAACCAACAGGAAAACGAGGCCCATCATAATGGGTTCCAATGATCGGTTTTTTCCCCGATAGACCAGAAAGATTCCGATCAGTTCCAGAACGATTCCGGTTGCCAGGAAAGAGAGTCCCAAGTAGCCCATTCGCTTTCGCCTCTTCCTTGTTCAAGTCTCTATTGTATTTATTCGCATTGAACCGATCGTTTATGTCTTTTTTGAAAAAAATAATGTGGATGGCAGTGTATTATTTATATTACTGGTGCAAGAGAATTCGCGTTAAAATGAGAAAAAATCAAAGTCAGATCGAACCATCGGAGGGGAAAACATGAAACTTTTTTTCGTGACTCAAAACAAAGCAAAAGTGGCAGAAGCGAAAGGAATCCTGGCGCCTTACGGAATTGACGTGGAGCAGAAGACGGTTTCCTTTGTGGAACCGGATAAGGGAACGGTGGAAGAAACGGCCCGGGCCAAATTGAAACAAGTCCGCAAACAAGGGCTGGACCAATTCATGGTGGATGATGCCGGGATCTATTTTGCTGCTTACAAAGATTTCCCCGGGATTTTGTCCAAACGGATTTATGAGCGGATTGGCTACAAAGGAATCCGCAAACTGTTGCACGGGGAAAGGAGGGAAGCCTGGTTCCGGGGAGCGGTCGGCATCTGCTTCAACGGGGAAATGAAGATCTTCAGCGGAGAAACCAGAGGGCACATCATTGAGCAAATCGACCAACCGGAAAGTCCCGTCACCGACTTTCCCTATGACCCGATTTTTATTCCGGAAGGGGAGTCGCGGGTGCTGAGTGAGCTGTCCGAAGAAGAATGGCAGACTTATTCTTACCGCCGCAAAGCATTGGTTGGTTTGGCCGAATGGTTGAAAGAGAAAAAACAAAACACTAGTCAATAAGAAGTGCTTCATGTTATACTACTTGAAACGATCCTTTAATTCATTATCGATTTAATAAGATAAAGTAAAGCGAAGGGGAGTACGATGACCAAACCGCAGACATTTGAAAAACCAATGGGTTTTCGGGACTTTCCGCCGCTTATTGCGGAAAAGAAACGTTTGTTGGAAGACCGGGTCCGGGAGCAATTTGTCAAATGGGGCTATCAGGAAGTCTGCACACCGGCCTTGGAATTTTTTGATACAGTGGGACAATCCAGCCAGATTCCCGTTTCGCGGATGTTTAAATGCATGGACCGGGACGGGAATTTGTTGGTTTTGCGTCCCGACCAGACCGCTCCGATCGCGCGGCTGGTGACTTCAGTTTTAAAAAGGGAGCCTTTGCCGTTGCGCCTGTTTTATCACGGGACGGTTTTCCGCGCCCAAGAAAAGGAAGCAGGTCGAAACAGCGAAAAATTTCAGTCGGGGGTGGAACTGGTCGGACAGGCCGGGCCGGAAGCCGACGGGGAAGTGATCGCGTTGGCCGTGGAATCGCTCCAAGCTTGCGGCATCGGCGCTCCGACCATCGTACTCAGCCATGTCGGACTTTTGGAAGGATTTTTAAGGGAACGGATTCATCGGGATGAAGCGATTGAAAAGTTGAAAGAAACATTGGAAGTCAGGGATTTGGTTGCATTTCGCCGCATTCTGGAGGAGTTGGATCTTTCCCTTGAAGAACGGAAAGAAATCATGGAGCTGACCAAACCCGGCCTGGAAGGGAAAGATTGGCAAAAACTGTCCGCGTCGGCCAAAACGGAAGAAGTGCGGGATAAATTTTGTTATCTGAAACGGGTTTGGGACCAGTTGCAGATCTTTGGCTGCATGTCGCAAGTGAAAGTGGATTTGAGCTTGGTGGGAAGTCTCGGTTATTATACCGGCGTTTATTTTGAAGGCTATGCGGAAGGGATGGGATTTCCCCTCGTCAGCGGAGGACGGTATGACCAGTTGTATCAATCGTTCCACACCGATCTTCCGGCAACCGGTTTTGCTTTAAATACCGACCGCCTGCTGGAGGCCAGTCCGTTAAAACCGGTATCGCCGAAACGGATCGCGGTCTTTTATGAACCTCATTTGCAGCAGGAGGCTTACCGGAAAGTACGTTCCTTGCGGGAGGAAGGTTGTGCGGTGATCATGCAGCCGGTGGAAAGCCGGGCAGACCGGACACCGGATGTGGATGAAGTGTTGACGATCGCCGGTGAAGGAGAGTGGTCCACGTGTTAACGATCGCCATGGCCAAAGGGCGGGTGATGGAAGAAGCTTTTGACCTGTTTCAACAAGCCGGCTTGCCGGTTCCGAAAGCGGATGATCTGGATTCGCGAAAACTGGTGGTGTCGGTGCCGGAAAACGAGTTGACCTTTTTTTTGGCCAAGCCGATGGATGTCCCGACCTATGTGGAATATGGAGTGGCGGACCTCGGTGTGGTCGGGAAAGATGTACTGATGGAGCAGTCCCGCGATGTTTATGAATTACTGGATTTGAAAATCAGCCCCTGCCGGATGTCCGTGGCCGGGAAGCCGGATTCCACTCTTTCCCCTCATCCGAAGGTGGCAACCAAATATCCGCGGATTGCAGAACAATATTTCAAAGAACAGGGACAGCAGGTGGAAATTATCAGCCTGCACGGATCGGTCGAACTGGCTCCGATCATCGGATTGGCGGAACGGATTGTCGATATTGTCTCCACAGGCCGGACACTGAAGGAAAACGGGTTGGTGGAGTGGTGTTGTATTGCCGACATTACTTCGCGGTTGATTGCCAATAAAGGAAGTTACCGTTTAAAAAATAAACGGATCCAAAAGATCCTGGGGGATTTGGAACGCGTGATTGAAAAGGAGGGGAACCTGTGATCAAAATTGTCTCGCGGGAGGATTTAAAACGTCTTAAACGGGCCGGAGCCGAAACGGAAGAACCATTGTCAGCGGTGCAAGAGATCATTGACCTGGTCCGGAAAAAAGGCGATGAAGCCCTGCGTACCTTCACGCTTCAGTTCGACGGTGCCGACGTTCAAAAATGGGAAGTGGGGCCGGAAGAAATGGAAGAAGCCATGGAGCAGGCGGATCCGGCGTTGGTCCGGGGATTGACCGAAGCGGCCCGTCGCATTCGGAAGTTTCATGAACACCAGCGGCAACAGTCGTGGTTTTTTACGGAGGAAGACGGAACCGTTCTGGGACAAAAAGTCGTCCCTTTGGAAAAGGTCGGAGTTTATGTGCCGGGAGGGAAAGCCGCTTATCCCTCATCCGTGTTAATGAATGTGATTCCGGCCAAAACCGCCGGTGTCGACGAGGTGATCATGGTGACGCCCCCGCTGGAAAACGGGAAGGTGTATGAAACGACGCTGGTGGCGGCAAAAATTGCCGGAGCGGACCGGATCTTCCGGGTCGGAGGGGCTCAGGCGGTTGCCGCTTTGGCTTATGGAACGGAAAGCATTCCCCGTGTGGACAAAATTGTGGGGCCCGGCAATGTTTATGTGGCGTTGGCGAAACGGGCAGTGTTCGGCCAAGTGGATATTGACAGCATCGCCGGCCCGAGCGAGATTGTGGTTCTTGCGGATGAATCGGCGGATCCGGTTTATGTGGCAGCTGATCTGCTTTCCCAGGCGGAACATGACCGGATGGCTTCTGCTGTGTGTATCACTCCTTCCCGCGATTTGGCTGAACGCGTCGCGGAAGAAGTGGAAAGGCAATGCCGCCGGTTGCCGCGCCGCGAAATTGCGGAAGCATCGATCAAAAGTTTTGGCGCCGTTTGTCTGGTGAAAGATATGGAAGAAGCGGTGTCAACCGCAAATCAGCTGGCGCCCGAGCATCTGGAACTGATGGTTCGCGATCCATGGCATTGGCTGGCCAAGATTAAACACGCAGGTGCCGTCTTCTTGGGCGAACACAGTCCGGAACCGGTGGGGGATTATTGGGCAGGGCCCAATCATGTTTTGCCGACCAGCGGAACGGCCCGCTTTTTTTCTCCGCTGAGCGTGGATCAATTTGTGAAAAAGACCAGTGTCATTTCCTACAGTCCGGAGGCGCTTTACCGTGACGGGGACAAAGTGATGTACCTCGCGGAAGCAGAGGGCCTGACGGCGCATGCCGAATCGGTCCGGGTGAGACTGACAAAGAAAAGGGAAGGTGAGGGAATTGGTGAAAACAGGGAAACGGATGAGTAACATCTCCCGTCAAACCAGGGAAACCGAGATTTCTTTGGCCCTGCAATTGGACGGGATGGGGCAAACCAATTTGAAGACAGGCGTCCCGTTTTTGGAACACATGCTGGATCTGTTTGCAAAACACGGGAAATTTGATTTGTTTGTCGAAGCCAAAGGAGATACCCATATTGATGATCACCATACCGTGGAAGACATCGCCATCTGTCTGGGGCAGGCGTTGCGGGAAGCGCTCGGGGACAAAAGGGGAATCCGCCGCTACGGGAATGCTTTTGTTCCGATGGATGAGGCGTTGGGCCAGGTGGTGGTCGATTTGTCCAACCGTCCCCATCTGGAATTTCGTGCTGAATTTCCGAGTGAGAAAGTGGGGCGGTTTGACACGGAGCTTGTCCATGAATTCTTTTGGAAATTGGCGCTTGAAGCGCGTATCACTTTGCATGTGATCCTTCACTATGGCAAAAACACCCACCATATGATCGAAGCTTGTTTCAAAGCATTGGGGAGAGCATTGGATGATGCGGTGCAGATCGATCCCCGCGTACAGGGAATTCCTTCATCGAAAGGAGTCTTGTGATGATTGTCATTGTCGATTACGGAATGGGAAATTTGCACAGTGTGTCCAAAGCATTGGAACGGATGGGCTATGAGAGTGCCATTACGTCGGACCGGGAAACGATTCTTCAGGCGGATGCCATTATCCTGCCGGGAGTAGGCGCGTTCGGCAAGGCGATGTATGAACTGACCCAAAGGGATCTGGCCGCGGTGATCAAGGAAGCTGCCCGCCGGAACAAACCGGTTTTGGGGATTTGTCTGGGAATGCAATTGTTGTTCACCAGCAGTGATGAACATGGCTATCATCAGGGATTAAATCTGCTGCCCGGTCACGTGGTCCGGTTTGAAGGGGATTACCGGATTCCGCATATGGGGTGGAATTGGCTGTGCTTCAAGCATCCGCATCCTTTATTTCAGGGGTTGGAAGAAGGACATGTTTACTTTGCCCATTCCTATCATGTCCAAGCGGACAATCCCGAAGATGTGATTGCCACCACCGATTACCACCAGACAGTGGCGGCGGTGGTGACCCGCGGAAACATTTACGGCATGCAATTTCATCCGGAAAAAAGCGGTGAGCTGGGACTCAAATTGTTGGAACGGTTTGCCAAGCTCAGTGAAAAGGTGGGGACATCATGAGTTTTGTCATCTATCCGGCCATCGATTTAAGGGGCGGCAAGTGCGTCCGGCTCAAACAAGGAGATTACCGTCAGGAAACGGTGTACAGCGAAGATCCGCTGAAAGTGGCACAAACGTTTATCAATCAGGGAGCGAAATGGCTCCATATCGTGGATTTGGATGCGGCGCGTTCGGGAGGGATGGAAAATGCCTCCATCATTCAAAAGATTGTGGAATCCTCTCCGGTTCCGGTTCAAATCGGCGGGGGCGTCCGGAATATGGAGCGGTTGGAGCGGCTTTTAAATTGGGGCGTCCGCCGGGTGGTCATCGGTTCCGCAGCCATTGATGACCAGGCGTTTGTGAAAGAGGCATTGAAGCTTTATCCCGGACATATTGCCATCGGTTTGGATGCCAGGGACGGATTTGTCGCCACCCACGGCTGGCTGAAGACATCCCGGGTGAAAGCGGGGGAATTGGCACAACAAATGAGTGAATGGGGTGCGGAAACGTTTATCTTTACAGACATCTCAAGAGACGGAATGCTGACCGGGCCGAATATCGGGGCCGTGCGGGATCTGGCGGCCGCCTGCGGGAAAACGGTGATCGCGTCCGGGGGGGTTCACCGGGTGGCGGACCTGAAACAATTGGCTTCTTACCAACACGAAGGCGTGAAGGGGGCCATTGTCGGAAGAGCGTTGTACACCGGTGCGATCCACTTTCCGTCAGCCATCCGTGTGACAAAGGAGGCGAATTCATGATTACCAAGCGCATCATTCCTTGTTTGGATGTCAAAGACGGCCGTGTGGTCAAAGGGGTTTCTTTTGTTGATTTAAAGGATGCGGGCGATCCGGTGGAACTGGCGGCTTATTATGACCGGAACCAGGCGGATGAACTCGTTTTTTTGGATATCTCCGCTTCCCACGAGGGGCGCAAAACCATGCTGGATGTGGTGAAAAGGGCAGCGGAACAGCTGAGAATCCCTTTCACCGTGGGCGGGGGAATCCGTACGGAGGAAGACATGTATGACATTTTGCGGTCGGGAGCGGACAAAGTGTCGGTCAATACGTCTGCCGTGTTGAATCCCGAATTGATCGAATCAGGCGCCGAACGGTTTGGCCGCCAATGCGTCGTGATTGCCATTGATGCCAAGTATGACCCGGAGGAGAAAGACTGGTTTGTTTATACACACGGCGGCCGGAAGCGGACAGATAAGCGGGCGGTGGACTGGGCCGTGGAAGCCGTCGCAAGAGGGGCCGGGGAGATTTTGCTGACCAGTATGGACCGGGACGGGCACAAGAACGGCTATGATCTGCCGCTGACCCGGCTGATTGCCGAAAAAGCGGGCGTCCCGGTGATTGCGTCAGGCGGGGCCGGCAAAGTGGAGCATTTTGTGGAAGTGTTTCTGGAAACCGAAGCGGATGCGGCGTTGGCGGCTTCTATTTTTCATTTTCAAGAAGTCGGAATCGATCAAGTGAAAAAGGCTTTAAAAGAAAACGGGGTGAATGTGCGTTGATCCATCCGGATGATATTCAATTTGATGAAAAAGGGCTGGTGCCGGCGATTCTGCAGGATGCGGCCAGCAAAGAAGTGTTGACCCTGGCTTATATGAACCGCGAAGCATTGGAATTGACGCTGAAGACAAAGGAAGCCTGGTTTTACAGCCGTTCCCGCAATCAACTTTGGCATAAAGGGGAAACTTCCGGAAATGTGCAGGAAGTGGTGTCTGTCCAGGCGGACTGCGACAGGGATGCGATTTTGGTGAAGGTGCTTCCGGCGGGGCCGTCTTGCCATCAAGGAACCTACTCTTGTTTTGAGGAACAACCGGAAGATCCGGACTTGTCCGGCCGTTTTCAGATTATCAATCGGTTGGAATCGGTGATTGCCAAAAAAGAAGCGGAACGGCCCGAAGGCTCTTATACGGCTTATTTGTTTGACAAAGGATTGGACAAGATCTTGAAAAAAGTCGGTGAGGAAGCTTCCGAGGTGATCATTGCCGCCAAAAACCGCAGCGCCGAAGAGTTGAGCAATGAAACGGCTGATCTCCTTTATCACTTGTTTGTTTTGTTGCGGGAACAAAAATTGCCTCTGGATGAGGTGCTTCGTGTATTAAAAGACCGGAATCAATAGCAAATATTTAAGCATTCAGACAAGGGAGCGTGCGTTCCCTTGTTTTTATTTTGTTTGTGACCCTCCATATATCGATGTTTTGTTGTAATATTTATATGGATCCATGTTAAAAAGATGGCTGTTAAAATTTGTCGGATCCGTTTAGAAATATTATCCATTTTTTTGCCAGGATTCTTGGTGATCCCCTTGTGTTTGCGCTATAATTGAATAAAATAATGAAACAACTTCTTTCATGGCTTTCTTGTTCGGGTTTTGAAATTTATTTCTGTATTTGCATCATTTTATGTCAAATCGTTGACAAGCACCCTGAGAATGATACGAATTTGGTATACTACCAAAAAACCACACACCAGCCTGGCGAAAACATTGTGCTGGGTGGAGGGGAAATTCATGAGAAAATCACAGGCCGGAGCAGACCGCCAAAAAAATAAAAAGGTCATCCGTTTGCGGATGGATGCCGGTTTTTTCTTTGAACGGGCTTTATATTACCTTGACCGCCACCGTTACGACAAAGCGGTCAAATATTTTCGTTTGGCGACGGAAAAGGAACCGGGAAATCCGGTGAATCACTGCAACCTGGCCGGCATTCTTTCGGAACTGGGGCGCTTTGAAGAGTCCAATCAAGTGCTGATGTCCGTTTTGGAAGAAGTGGATCCTGATTTATATGAATGCTGGTTTTATATGGCGAATAACGCGGCCAACATGGGCGATTTGGAACTGGCCGAAGAATACTTGTTGCAATATTTGAGCCGGGACCCTTACGGAGACTTTGCAGAAGAAGCAGAAGAAATGCTTTACATGATTGCCCAGGAGCTCGGACGTCCCCCCAAAAGAATGGAAGCCGGTGAACCAGCCCGGTTATGTTGAGGATCATGAAAAAGCACGCGGTTATTTGGAAGAAGGGAAATTTCTGCAGGCCATACAGCTGCTCGAAGAAATTTCCGAGGCGCATCCGGAGTTTTTGGCGGCGAAAAACAATCTGGCGTTGGCTTATTATTACACGGGGGACTTGGAAAAGGCGACGGGATTGATTGAACATGTGCTGAAGATCGATCCCAATAATCTGCATGCATTGTGCAATCTGGCGGTTTTGTCCCGGAATCTCGGTGACGAAAAAAAGGAACGGGCCATTATTGATATGTTGAAAAAACTGGTTCCGTTTCATCAGGAAAATACTTATAAATTGGCAACCACGCTGGGAATTTTGGGAGAACATGAAGTGGCGTACGCATTGTTTTCCCGCCTTTTGAAAGTTGACGGGATTCAGGAACCCGGACTTTACCATTACACGGCGGTTGCGGCTTGGAACTGCGGTCTCTTTGAAAAAGCCCGGCAATATTGGAAAAAGGCAATGAATCTCGAAGGCAGGGAAGCGATTGCGGCTTTCTATTACAAACATATGGACCAATGGGTAAAGCTGGATCAACCGCCAAAGCTCCCTTATCATTACCAGCTTCCTTTTGAAGAACAATTAAACCGGATGGAACTGTTCGGACCCAATGAGGAGATTGTCAAGCAATTACAGAGCAATCTGCTTTTGCGCTCTGCTTTTTTCTGGGCTTTGAGCCGGGGCGATCATCAAACGAAAAGGCAGGTCATCAAGTTTTTGACCTGGTTTTCGGATGATGAAGTGAAACAGTTGTTGAAGCAGTTTGTGTCACAGCCGGAAGAAGACGAAGAATTGAAAGAGTTGGCGCAAATGGTGCTTCGCGAATTGAGCCGCACGGAAAGCGGAGAAACGGAAGAAACCCTTCCTTCGGTCATTGAAGTGAATCATAAGTGGAAAAAAGTGTTGGAATGCTGTCTGGAGCATGTTCAGGAAACATCCACCGCCCATCTCTGTAAGGAGATCGAGCGGTTGTGGTTCGAATGGGCTGCAAGAAACCGTGACTTTTCGGTAGTCCGGAAAGTGGAAGGATGGGCGGCGGCTCTGGAATATTTGACGGCAAAATATCACGGGGTGGCCGTGACGCAGCGTGAACTGGCCAAAAAATATGAAGTATCCATGTCAACGGTATCCCGGCTTGCCAAACAGTTGGAAACCATCGCCAAAGAATGTTTTTCCTGAGGAAAAGGGAGGGATCGTTGTGAAAAAAGTGGGCAAAGGAAGCTTTCACGACTTTATTGCAGAAGGGGACAAAGTGGTGGAATTCAGTGCAAAGTGGTGTATTGATTGCAAACGGATCGCGCCCGATTTGCCTGAGATCACCGAACGCTTTTCCGGGCGGTTTGAATTTGCAGAGCTGGATGTGGATGAATCCAGGGAAATTGCCGATGAATACAATGTAAAAGGAATCCCGACCTTTATCGTTTATCGTGACGGAAAAGAAGTCGACCGGTTGCCGAGTCGCCATGCCAAGACAAAAGAACAAATCGAAAGCTTTTTGAGCCAGGTGTAAAAAGGAAAAGCTTCGAATTTGGAATCCTAAACCGCCGGTGTTTGCCGGCGGTTTAGTTCTACATTGATGACATAAATTAATCATGATATTATAAAATGAATAAAAATATAGCTATTGAAACATTTTGAAAAAAAGAATCAATCCAGCCGGAACGATGAGGGGTGTGGACGTGAAGCAGTATTTCGTCGGAATCGATCTGGGTGGAACCAATATGAAAATCGGATTGGTTCATCAGAACGGAAATGTGATCAAAGATATAGAAAAACCTACACTAAAAGAAGAAGGCCCGGACGGCGTTATTCGCCGGATGGTACGCCATACACAGGACTTGGCCCAAGAGGCCCGGGTGCCGTGGGAGGAAATCGGGGGAGTGGGTGTGGGTTTGCCTGGCTTTCTCGATATACCCGGCGGTGTTGTCAAGTATTTGACCAACCTGGGTTGGCGGGATGTCCCGATTCGTGACCAGCTGGAGTCGGCGTTTGGAGTTCCTGTGAAGATTGATAATGATGCCAATGTTGCCGCGCTTGGGGAAGTATGGGCCGGTGCCGGTGCCGGCGAACAAAATGTGGTGTTGATCACACTCGGAACCGGTGTGGGCGGAGGCATTATTGCCGGCGGCAAGCTTTTGCACGGAGCCCGGGGCATTGCCGGGGAGATCGGGCATATTCCGATTGATCCGGACGGGGTGTTGTGTAACTGCGGACGAGCCGGATGTTTGGAGACGATCGCATCGGCGACCGGAATGGTCCGGCTGGTTCGTGAAGCGGTGGAGGCGGGGGAAACCTCTTCGCTTGTTCTTCCGCTTCAAAACGGAACATTGTCAACCAAAGAAATTTTCGCCGAAGCGGAAAAAGGAGATTCCCTGGCCAAGACAACGGTGGAAAGGGCCGTTGATGCGCTTGCCCGGGCGATGGCCATTCTTTCGGTCGTGGTAAATCCTTCGCTGTTTATCATCGGAGGCGGTGTTTCCAAGGCGGGGGATGCTTTGCTGAAGCCTTTGGAAAACCACTACCGGAAGCAGGTGCAACAAAATGCTGGCCAAGGCGTGCGGATTGAGTTGGCGCGGTTGGGCAACCAAGCCGGATTCATCGGGGCTGCGGGTCTTTTAGCAAGGACAAGAAAATAATGTATAATAAGAGGAAATGGTTGCCTCAGAGGTGATGGCCGTGGAAAAAAAACAAGAAGTGAATATGGTTGTCATCACCGGTATGTCCGGAGCTGGAAAGTCCGTAGCGATGCAAAGCTTGGAAGATCAAGGCTACTTTTGCATAGACAATTTGCCGCCGATCTTGCTGCCCAAATTTGCAGAGCTTCTGAAAGAATCGAAGAGCAAATACCATAAAGTGGCTGTGGTGATTGACTTAAGAGGCCGTGAGTTTTTTTCTTCTTTGCTTGATTCACTGGATCTGTTGGTGAAAAATCACGGGATTCATCCCCGGATTATCTTTTTAGACGCTGATGACAACACACTGGTCCGAAGGTTTAAGGAGACGAGGCGTCGCCATCCGCTTTATCCCGGCAGCACGCCGTTAGATGCCATTTTGAAAGAGCGCAAGTTGTTGGAAGAAATCAAGGGCCGTGCACACTATCTCATCGATACGAGTGATTTGAAGCCTTCCGAGCTGAAGGAAAAAATCGCCGTCATGATTTCGGAAAAAGATTCGGCCAAGATGATGGTGACCTTTGTATCCTTTGGATTTAAACATGGCATCCCCATCGATGCTGATCTTATTTTCGATGTGCGCTTTTTGCCAAATCCCCATTATGTTGACTCCCTTCGTCCGCAAACCGGACGGGACCCCGAAGTGGCCGAATACGTCATGAAGTGGGCGGAAACCAAACAGTTTCTGGAGAAGTTGACGACTTTGTTGGAGTTTTTGATCCCCCGGTATGCGCGGGAAGGAAAGTCGCAACTGGTGATCGGAATCGGATGCACGGGAGGAAAACATCGTTCTGTGGCCATTGCAGAGCATTTGTATCAGACTTTCAACAAACAGGAGCATTGTCGAATCGCACATCGAGACATGAAGAAAGGCGGATAGCATTGTCGGCAAAGAAGAACCTGAATTCGAATGTATTTAGGCGTCCGCGTGTGGTTTGCATTGGTGGCGGTACAGGATTGTCCGTTATTTTGCGTGGTTTGAAAAAGCTGCCCATTGAGATCACGGCCATTGTGACCGTGGCAGACGACGGAGGCAGTTCGGGGCGGCTGCGCAATGATTTACGGATGCCTCCCCCCGGCGATATCCGTAATGTTTTGATTGCGCTTGCAGATACGGAACCTCTGTTGGAAAGTGTTTTGCAATACCGGTTCAAAAACGGGGATGGTTTGGCAGGGCACACATTGGGGAATTTAATGATCGCCGCGATGAAAGAAATCACGGGGGATTTCACGCAAGCGGTCAAAGAAATGAGCCGCGTTCTGGCGGTGCGCGGGCGGGTTCTCCCTGCCAGTGAGCAGGATGTTGTGTTGATGGCGGAAATGAAGGACGGAAGCATTGTCGAGGGAGAGTCGCAAATTCCGCAAACCGGAAAGCCGATTCGCCGTGTTTTTTTAAACCCGCCTGATCCGCATCCCCTTCCCGAGGCGTTGGAAGCCATCGAGGCGGCGGATGGCATCGTGGTCGGGCCTGGGAGTTTGTACACCAGCATTCTTCCCAACTTGCTGGTCAAAGACATGAGCCGGATGATCTGCAAGTCCGATGCCTGCAAGATTTATGTTTGCAATGTCATGACGCAACCCGGGGAGACTGACGGGTTTTCTGCCAGTGATCACATCCAAGCCATTTATGATCACGTTGGTGAACGCTTGTTTGATGTGGCCATCATCAATAATGAGGTCCCACCGCTTGCCATCCAACAGCAATATGCCGAACGGGGCCAAAAGATGGTTTTGCCGGACATGAAAGAGATTCACCGTCTCGGCTGCCATGTCGTTGCCGATAACTTGCTGTTGTATCAGTCTGTATTGCGCCATGACGCCGAACGGATCAGCGGACACATTTTCCGCTTGATACATGAGCGCATGAAAAAGCGGCAAAGTGGTTAAAAGAAGGGATGTTCTATGTCATTTACTGCGATGATCAAAAAAGAATTGACACAGCTTCAGTCGGAGATTTGTTGCAAGACGGCTGAGCTGTCGGCATTGGTCCGGATGAACGGCACGGTTCACATTATGCACAAAAAACCCATGATCGATATTGTGACTGAAAACCCGTCGACGGCGCGATACATTTTTTCTTTGGTCAAAAGTTTGTATCAGATTCATCCCGAGGTGTTGGTGCGCAAAAAAGTCCGCTTGAAGAAAAACAATGTTTATTTGATACGCCTGACTTCGGACACGAGCCGGATTTTGGAAGAACTGCATATCATGAAGAAAAATTCATGGGAAAGGGTCGAAGGAATTTCCCAAACCCTCATTGGCCGGCCTTGCTGCAAAAGAGCTTATTTAAGGGGGGCGTTTTTGGCCGCCGGTTCGGTGAACAACCCGGACAGTGCTTCTTATCATTTGGAAATTGTATCGACTTACCAAGACCATAGTCAATCGCTTTGCGAACTGATGAATCAGTTTCATTTGCATGCCAAAGTGATTGAGCGCAAAAAAGGCTTTGTGGTTTATATTAAAGAAGGGGACAAAATCGGGGAGTTTTTAAATATCATCGGCGCGCATCCTTCTTTGCTCGAATTTGAGAACGCACGCATCATGAAAGATATGAGAAATTCGGTGAATCGGCTGGTCAATTGTGAAACGGCGAATTTAAACAAAACGATCCAGGCTGCCATGCGCCAAATCGAAAACATCAAACGGATTGACCGGGAAATCGGTTTGGAACAATTGCCGAAGAAATTGCGGGAAGTCGCTGAAGCCCGTTTGAAATATCCGGAAGCCAACCTGGCGGAATTGGGCCAGTTGTTGCCGGATGGAAAGATCAGCAAGTCGGCTATTAACCACCGTCTCCGCAAATTGGAGGAAATTGCGAAGAAATTGTGAAGTAAGGAGGATTCTGATGGTAGAAAAAAAAGTAACCGTTCAGTTGGAAACCGGACTTCATGCCCGACCGGCGGCTTTGTTTGTGCAAGAAGCGAACAAGTTTGCTTCCGAGATTTTTGTGGTCAAAGGGAATAAAAAAGTGAATGCCAAAAGCATCATGGGGATCATGAGCCTGGCGGTCTCCCGCGGTACGGAAATCACCATCACCGCGGAAGGATCCGATGAGGAAGAAGCGGTGGAAAAACTGGTGGAATTGGTCAGCAGACCGGAGTAAAAAGAGGAAGCGGGCGTTTTCGGAAGAAAACAAGCCCGCTTTCATGAAATGGGAAAGAATGTCAAAAATGACACGGAATCGTTGAAAGCATGTCACATTTTCCGGGTATGAATTGTTAAATTTTGACTATGATGGAATTAAATCAGGGGAGGACGTTTGGATAACCGACTGAGAAACCCTTGGAAGGATACATATGATTGGAGGAAATTATGGATGCTTTCCTTTATCCGGTTTTGACAATTGGATATCTGGCATTGTTTATCTGGAGTTTCCGTTCCTTTCGGGAATCTTTTTTTTGGGGAACTTCATGGGTTTTATTCATCATTTTGGCATTCGTTTATGACAATTTTGTTTTGTCGCTTGGAATCTGGATGGGACAATCCGAATTATTTGAGATGCTGAGCATTGTCCGTTATTTGCTTCATGTTTTGCTGATCCCGACGCTGGTGTATGTATCCCTTGATATTATGCGGCGTATCCGTATTGAATGGTCGGAATACTTTGTGACCCATGTTGTGTATCACCTGTATACTTTTTTCTTGACGGTGCTCGGAATCTTCACCAATTTTTTGTGGGTGGAAATTGTCCCGAAAAAAGTGAGCGGAGTGGTGCAATATGTGCCGCAACAGATCCAATTTCCGGTTGTGTTGATGCTTGTGATGATACCGCTCATTATTTCCGGTTATTTGGTGTGGAAAAAGTTGCGCTGGCCCGTTTTGATTTCAGGGATCGTATTGACCGTGATCGGAGGCGGTTTGGCATATGCCCTGAAATTTCCGGGCATGGCCGCGGTGTTCCATTTTATCCTGATGGGTAGCCTGGTATTGACGGAACAAAGGTTGAAAGCAGAGGATTATGAATAACAGGTCGAAGCCGTTGCTTCGGCTTTTTTGCGCATAAAGAACGCTTTCCTTCATCAAACTAGGAAGGGAGGTGTTCTTTGTGAAGCGGTTTTTTTGTCTTTTTCTCTGTCTTTTATCCGTCATGTTGTTTGCCTGCCAACGCTTTGAGAAGCCCTCGGAACGGGAGGGGCTGGACAAGGACAGCCACTCTTTCTCCAATGTGAGCTTTCCGGAAAGCAAGATGAAACAGGTGGCCAGAGATGTGGAAGGCGTGGAAGATGTCCGCGTGGAGTATAAAGAGCAAAAAATCATCATGTACATTTTGCCGGAAAAACGCATTACATCTTCGAAGTACCGGGATTTGGCCAACCGGGTTTATGAAAAAGTGAACGAGGCCACGCCGTTAAATCCCTTTCATGTGGAAATTGTCCCTCCGGAAAAGTGGATGGAGACGCCCTATTAAACCGAACGGAAAGCATAAAAAAGCCTTGGGTTGTCCCAAGGCCTTTTGGTATCCAAGCTTAAAGCTTATTTGTGTTTCATGACTTGGTCGATCAAACCGTATTTCAGTGCTTCTTCCGCACTCATAAAGTAATCGCGGTCGGTATCCCGTTCAATTTTTTCCAACGGTTGCCCGGTGAATTCGGAGAGCAGCTTGTTCAAGCGGTCTCTGGTCCGCAAAATTCGTTTTGCCCGGATTTCAATGTCGGAAGCCTGGCCTTGCGCCCCGCCCAGCGGCTGATGGATCATGACTTCGCTGTTGGGAAGGGCAAACCGTTTTCCTTTTTTCCCGGCGGCCAGCAGGAATGCGCCCATGGATGCGGCCAATCCCACGCAGATGGTGGAGACATCCGGTTTGACGTATTGCATGGCGTCATAAATGGCCATTCCCGCGGTGATGGAGCCGCCCGGCGAGTTGATGTACAGATGGATGTCTTTCTCCGGGTCTTCGGCTTCCAGAAAGAGAAGTTGAGCCACGATTAAGTTGGCGACTTCGTCGGTCACCGGGCTTCCAAGCAAAATAATCCGGTCTTTCAAAAGGCGGGAATAAATATCATAGGAACGTTCACCGCGATTGGTTTGTTCCACAACCATTGGGATTAAATTCATCTATCAGGGGTGCACGGATCGCCCGGCACCCTTCCCCCCTTTCAAGGATCAAGGATGGTTTTCATTTGGTAAGGTTCATGTCCACATAGATGTTGCTTTACTTTTATGATACCCAAAAGGTCAAAAAAGGTCAAATCAATTTTGACGGATAAAAAAACAGGGCCGCCAAGGGCCCTGAAATACAAGGGATTTATGTCATAAGGGGAATCCCATAAGAAAAAGAAGGGGGAGGACGAAGCTGGGACTTCGTCCATAAACAGAATTTAGAAACAGAGAAGGCCTTTTCTAACGTGACGAAAAAGCTTTGGGAACAAATAGTCTGGTTAGGAGGACCATTTACTTAACAGACGTAAGGAAAAGAGAAAGTGTTGCAGAGAAAAAATATTTTTTCAAAAAGTTTTTTTGCCGGGTTCATATTTGCAGAAATTCCATCACGGTTTGGTCAATCTGCCGGATCAGTTCATTGAACAACCTTTCCCCTTTTTCTTTGGAAGCCCGGGTGGGATAACCGATGGTTCCCGTTTTGGTATAAGCCTGCATTCCCAAAACTTCCAGCAAGGGGCGGTCGGAAACTTCCACATCTTCCGCTTTTTCCAATTGCACCGCTTGTTCCTGCAACAAATGGAGCAAGATGGAAGTTTCCCCTTCTCCGGCATGCATGTCCTGCGAGGGGGTGGATGACAATCCCGCTTTTTGGTAGGCTTGTTCCCAGTGTTTCCGGCTCGGGGCAATCAAAAGTCTGGTTTTGCTTTGATTGAGTTCCTGGGCGATGTTGGCGAGCAGTTTGTTTCCTCCGTGCCCGTTGATGATGACGCATCGCTTGACCCCGGATTGTTCCAAAGAAGAAAGCACATCTTGGACAATGGAGAACAGCGTCCTGATGCGGAGGGAAATGCTGCCGGGAAAGCCCGCATGCTCGAAGGAGCAAGAGTAAGGCAGGGTGGGAACGACAAATGCTTGGTGTTTCATTGCCAGCCTTTGGGCGATGGCGGTCGCAATGAGGCTGTCGGTATTGGTGGGCAAATGGCATCCGTGCTGCTCGGTGGATCCAATCGGAAAAAATGCCAGCTCCTTGTCTTTGAAATCCGGCCATGTTGGAAATGGGTTCATGTTTCCGCTCCCCTTTTCTTTTTTGAAATGTATTCTGGGTTTAGTGTAGAGCATCCTGCGGAAATTGGAAATGTTTTTCCCAAAAACATCTTGCATGATTATTTTTTTCGTGATATAATTTCTTTCGTCAACTCGAAAAACGAGCGCCTATAGCTCAGGGGATAGAGCACTGGTCTCCGGAACCAGGTGCCCAGGTTCGAATCCTGGTAGGCGCACCATCAGAAGAAAAGGTGCTTTTTACAAAAGCACCTTTTTTGTGTTTTTCTGCCCTTTTTTTCGAGGAAGAGAGTGGTAAAAAAAGCGTAAAATGATGAATGGTATATTATGATAAAATATAAATGAAATTGTTTATTGAAGAAATTATTGAGCTGCATGTATGATGAAGGCGGAGGTGGATGAGAGAATGGCTCTGCAAGTGGGTTTTGGCTTGATTCAGGAACAGCGGATGAAGATGGTGATGACGCCGGAACTGCGCCAAGCGATTCAAATTTTGCAATTCTCCGCAACCGATTTGCGCAAATATATAGAAGACCAAATGATGGAAAACCCGGTTTTGAATGTTTCCGAAGCAGAGAAAAAAGAGCCGGATTTGGACCGGTGGATGGAGTATATGCGTGACTTGCCCCGGCAAAGCAGGACCGGTTACCGGAAAGAATCGGATGAACCGTCGTTTGAGTCTTTTGTCACGGGATATCAAACGCTGGCCGATGAATTGGAAGCGCAACTTTGTGATTATTCCCTGACTTTAAAAGAACGGAAGGTTTGTCTGTATCTGATACACAATCTGGATGAAAAGGGATATTTGGATTTGGATTCCGGCGAAGCATGTAAGCGCTTGCATATCGATGACGGGATGTTTGCGAAGTGTTTGAAAGTGATTCAATCGATGGAGCCGGCCGGTGTGGGTGCCCGCTCGCTGGGAGAGTGTGTGGAGTTGCAGTTGCGCCGGAGGGAGCGCATCAATGAAACGGCCATCCGCATTGCCCGGGAGCATTTGCAGAATGTGGCGGATGCAAAATGGCGCAAGATTGCCGATGCTTTGCAAGTGGATCTGAGTGAAGTGCATCGGGCGGTGGAAGAGATTAAATCATGCAATCCCAGACCCGGTCTTCAATTTCATTCATCCCCTCCCCGTTATGTATCACCGGATGTGTATGTCGAGAAAATGGATGATGAATACGTGATCCTCCTGAATGAAAGGGATATGCCGAATCTGACCGTGAACCGGTATTATCAGCAATTGTTGCGGCAAAAAGATGAGTTGGGCGAAGAGGTCAGCCGGTATCTGAAAAACTGGGTGCAGTCCGCTTTGTGGCTGATGAAGGGGATTGAGCAGCGCAGAGACACCATCTACCGTGTCGCACAGGCCATTGTGAAGAGGCAGCGTGACTTTTTCGAGCACGGGGTTGATCATTTGAAGCCGCTTACATTAAAGCAAATTGCCGAAGAAGTGGATCTCCATGAATCGACGGTCAGCCGGGCGACCCAGCATAAATACATGCAGACGCCAAACGGTTTGTTTCCGTTCCGTTTTTTCTTCCCTTCCGGTTTACAGACCGACACCGGGGTGGACATGGCGCAAAGTACGGTGCAGAAAAAAATCCGGCAAATGATTGAAAACGAGGATAAATCAAAGCCGTTATCCGATCAGAAGATCGCGGATCTGTTGAAGGAACAGGGGGTTTCGATTTCCCGGCGCACCGTGGCCAAATACCGGGATGAAATGGGAATCGCATCATCTGCAAAACGAAAGCGTTTTCTGTAAATGTTCAATAAAATCAGGCAGGAGGAAACTTGTCAAAGGCTGTGTTTTTAGGATAAAATAAAACTGATCCCAGTAACGGGGATTTTTTTTGGAGTGGTTGGGACGATTTTTTCTACACGGGACATATTTCGTCCCGATGGTGGGGGTTTGATGAAAAATCTACTTAATTTGCAGAAACAATTATTGCCTGACTTGCTGAGGGTTATGCATAAGCGGTATGAAATACTGCGGCATATTCAGTTGATGCAACCCGTGGGACGGCGGAGCCTTTCCGGTGTGTTGGATTTCACCGAACGCGTGCTTCGGGCCGAAGTCGATTTTTTAAGGACACAGGACTTGGTAGCCGTTGATTCCAGCGGCATGAGGCTGACCGAAAGCGGAGCCGATTTGTTGTCCGAGATGGAACCGATGATGAAAGAGCTGTTTGGACTCAATCAATTGGAGCGCGATTTGGAGTCCTGCCTCAACTTGAAAAAAGTCATCATTGTTCCCGGCGACTCGGATCGGTCGGATTGGGTGAAAAAAGAAATGGGAAGGGCTTGTGCGCGATTCCTCCGGAAAATTGCAGAACCGGATCAGGTGATTGCCGTCTCCGGAGGGAGCACCATGTTGGCCGTCGCGGAGATGATGATACCGTCTTCCGCTTTCAAATCCACCATGTTTGTTCCGGCCCGGGGCGGGGTCGGGGAAGCGGTGGAATTGGAAGCAAACTACATTGCTTCGCTCATGGCCAAAAAAACCAAAGGCCATTACCGCATGATGCATGTTCCGGATCAAGTCAGCGATGAGGCTTACCAAACGTTGCTTCGCGAACCGCATATTCAGGAAGTGCTGGAGTCTCTCAAAAGAGCACACATTGTCATTCACGGGATTGGCAATGCTATGACCATGGCAGTACGGAGAAAATCAAGCCAAGCCATCCTGGACAAGTTGCAACGTGAACAGGCGGTAGGGGAGTCTTTCGGATATTACTTCAACCGCAACGGGGAGATTGTTTACCGTGTGCAATCCCTGGGGTTGAAGTTGGATGATTTGGCCAATGCCAAAAATATCATTGCGGTGGCAGGCGGCTCGAGTAAGGCGGAAGCCATCCGGGCCATCAGCACCAAGGTTTCCAGAGATATTTTGATTACTGACGAGGGAGCCGCCAAAGCGATTTTGTCGCTGGAATGAAACCGCTTGGACGGTTCCGTCCTCAGTGATACTTTGCATAGATAACAAGGAGGAATTTTACCATGATCAAAGTGGGAATTAACGGATTTGGCCGTATCGGACGCAACGTTTTCCGGGCCATGATGAATCATCCGGAATTGGAAGTGGTGGCTGTCAATGATTTGACAGACTCCAAAACCCTGGCTCATCTTTTGAAATATGATTCGGTCCATGGAAAATTCGACGGCGAAGTGGCAGCCACCGAAAACGGCTTCAGCGTCAACGGACGGGAAATCAAAGTGTTGGCTGAACGCGATCCGGCCCAAATCAAATGGGCAGACTATGGTGTGGACATCGTTGTTGAATCCACCGGACGTTTCACCAACCGGGACGACGCTGCCAAACACCTGATCGGCGGGGCCAAAAAAGTGATCATTTCCGCTCCGGCCAAAGGGGAAGACATCACGATTGTGATGGGGGTTAACCATGATAAATACGACGCCGCTTCCCATCACGTGATTTCCAATGCATCCTGCACCACCAACTGTCTTGCGCCTTTTGCCAAAGTATTGCATGAGAACTTCGGCATCCGCCGCGGTTTGATGACCACTGTCCATGCTTACACCAACGACCAACAAATTTTGGACCTGCCTCACAAAGACTTGCGTCGTGCACGTGCAGCGGGTCAATCGATCATTCCTACCACTACGGGGGCTGCCAAAGCCGTTTCTTTGGTGCTGCCTGAATTGAAAGGGAAATTGAATGGTTTTGCCATGCGGGTTCCGACCAAAAACGTATCCGTTGTGGACCTGGTTGCCGAACTGGATCAGGAAGTCACCGTTGAACAAGTGAATGAAGCATTGCGCAAAGCGGCAGAAGGAGAATTGAAAGGCATCCTCAACTATTCCGAAGAGCCGCTGGTGTCTGTCGACTACAACGGTGATCCTCATTCTTCCACCATTGATGCACTGTCCACGATGGTATTGGAAGGAAACATGGTGAAAGTTGTTTCCTGGTACGACAACGAATGGGGTTACTCCAACCGCGTTGTGGACCTTGCCAGCTACATTGCCAGCAAAGGTCTGTAAAGTTGAAAGATCAATAAGTTATACTAATTGAAAATATGCTATACTGATTTCGGAATTGAACCTGAAAAGAGGAGAACCTTTCTCCTCTTTCTCATGCATTAAGGAGGGAGTCCCCTTGAACAAGAAATCAGTCAAAGATGTGGATGTACGCGGAATCCGCGTGTTTTGCCGCGTGGATTTCAACGTTCCGTTGCAAAACGGAAAAATTACCGATGACACCCGGATTCGTGCGGCTCTTCCCACCATCCGCCATTTGGTGGAACAAGGTGCCAAAGTCGTGCTTGCCAGCCATCTGGGACGGCCGAAAGGAAAAGTGGTGGAGGAGTTGCGTCTGAATCCAGTGGCTGAAAGGCTTTCGGAATACTTAAAGCAACCGGTGATCAAAGTCGATGAAGTGGCAGGTCCGGAAGTGGAAGAAAAAGTATCGGCGTTAAAGAACGGAGAAGTGTTGCTTTTGGAAAACGTCCGTTTCCATCCCGGTGAAGAAAAAAATGACCCGGAACTTTCCAAAGCTTTCTCCCGTCTGGCCGATTTGTACGTCAATGATGCCTTCGGCGCCGCTCATCGAGCGCATGCGTCCACAGCCGGGGTGGCTGAATATTTGCCGGCCGTTGCCGGGCTTTTGTTGCAAAAGGAAATTGAAACGTTAAGCGGTGCGCTCAACCATCCGAAACGTCCGTTTACGGCGATTATCGGGGGAGCCAAAGTGAAAGACAAAATCGGCGTCATTGAAAATTTGCTGGATAAAGTGGACCATTTGATCATCGGCGGAGGATTGGCTTATACATTTGTTCATGCCAAAGGATATGAAATCGGAAAATCGTTGTTCGATCTGGATAAAGTGGAATTGGCCAAATCATTCATGCAAAAAGCCGAAGAAAAAGGAGTCCGCTTTGAACTGCCGGTGGATGTGGTGGTTGTCGATGAATTCGGCCCCAATCCTTCCACGGTGAAAACAGTGGATATTGATCAGATTCCCGAAGACATGGAAGCGGTCGATATCGGCCCCAAAACGAGAGAACGGTACAAGTCGATTGTGAAAGAGTCCAAGCTGGTGATCTGGAATGGCCCCATGGGCGTTTTTGAATTTGATCAATTTGCCAAAGGAACCAATGCCGTGGCCGAAGCCGTAGCAGAAAGCGAAGCCATGACCATTATCGGTGGCGGGGATTCGGCAGCAGCCATCAAAAAGTCCGGTTTGGCTGATCGGGTCGATCACATTTCCACCGGCGGAGGCGCATCCCTGGAGTTTTTGGAAGGAAAAGAATTACCGGGAGTGGCGGTGCTACAAGATCAATAACAGGAGGTTGCTTCGATGCGGAAGCCAGTGATTGCAGGAAACTGGAAAATGCACAAAACCATTGACGAAGCATTGCGTTTTGTCAAAGAGCTGAAAGAGACTGAGCTCCCTCAAGATGTGGAAACAGTTTTGTGTGCACCATTCCTGGCGTTGCCTGCATTGGTGGAAGAGACCAAAAACAGCGGGATTGGAATTGGTGCGCAAAACGCCCATTATGAAGAACAAGGCGCATATACCGGTGAAGTGAGTTTGCCGATGTTAAAAGCCACAGGCGTGCAATACGTGATTTTGGGCCACTCGGAGCGACGCGCCTATTACAATGAAACGGATGAAGACGTGAACAAAAAAACCAAAGCGGCCCACGCCCACGGCTTGATCCCGATCGTATGCGTCGGGGAAGTGTTGGAAGAAAGAGAAAGCGGCAAAACCATGGAAGTCGTTGCCGCACAAGTGAAAGCCGCAGTTGAAGGGCTTTCTGCCGATGAAATGAAGAAAACGATCATTGCTTATGAGCCGGTTTGGGCCATCGGCACCGGAAAAGCTTCCACGGCTGAAGATGCGGAGGAAGTATGCTCTTTCATCCGGAGCACCATTTCCGACCTGTATGATTCATCCGTGGCCGAAGCGGTGCGGATCCAATACGGCGGCAGTGTGAAACCGGAAAACGTGGCTTCCTTCATGAAGCAGAAAAACATTGACGGAGCGTTGGTGGGCGGAGCCAGCTTGAAGCCGGATTCGTTTGCATCGTTGGTAAGTCAGGCAAGTGAAGGTGAGAAACAATGAACCGACCGAAACCAGTGTTGTTGTGTATTTTGGATGGTTTTGCCCTCCGTGAAGAACGGGAAGGAAATGCCGTCAAGCAAGCCAACAAACCGAACTTTGACCGCTATTGGAACGAATATCCGCATGCAACGCTCGAGGCCAGCGGGGAAGCCGTCGGTCTGCCTGACGGACAAATGGGAAACTCCGAAGTGGGGCATTTGAATATTGGTGCCGGACGGATTGTGTATCAGGATCTGACCCGGGTGACCTTAGCGATTGAAGACGGCAGCTTCTTTGAAAACGAGGCGTTCCTTCAAGCCATTAAACACGTGAAAAAGAACCAAAGCCGCCTCCATTTGCTCGGATTGCTTTCTGATGGCGGGGTGCACAGCCACATCAATCATTTGTTCGCGCTTCTGGACCTGGCTGCCAAAGAAAAAGTGGATGAAGTTTATGTGCATGCGTTTTTGGACGGGCGCGACGTGGCACCGGACAGTGCCGTCCGATACATCCGGCAGTTGCAGGAAAAAATGGATGAAGCCGGTGTCGGCAAGATTGCCACGGTTCAAGGACGTTATTATGCGATGGACCGTGACAAACGGTGGGACCGGGTGGAAAAATCCTATCGTGCCATGGTTTATGGTGACGGACCCCGGTCCGGCGATCCGGTGGAAGCAGTACAAGCCTCCTACCAAGAGTCCGTCTATGACGAATTTGTTGTCCCGACGGTCATCGTGGATGAAAACGGAGAGCCGGTCAGCCGAATCCGCGATCATGATGCAGTGATTTTTTACAATTTCCGTCCGGACCGGGCGATTCAACTTTCCCTCGCTTTTACTGATCCGGACTTTGACGGGTTTGACCGCGGTCCGGGGCATCCGCAGGACCTGGCTTATGTCTGCCTGACGCATTACAGCGATGCGGTGAACGGGGAAGTGGCTTTTAAACCGACTGATCTCGTCCAAACGCTCGGGGAAGTGGTCAGCCGGCATCAGCTGAAACAATTGCGGATTGCAGAAACCGAAAAATACCCGCATGTCACTTTTTTCTTCAGCGGTGGACGGGAAGAGAAGTTTCCGGGCGAAGAACGGATTTTGATCAATTCGCCGAAAGTGGCGACTTACGACTTGAAGCCCGAAATGAGTGCCTATGAAGTGGCCGATGCGCTTTGTAAGGAAATCGAGGCGGAAAAACATGATGTGATTATCTTGAACTTCGCCAACCCGGACATGGTGGGCCACTCCGGAAAACTGGAACCGACGATCCGGGCGGTGGAAGCCGTTGACGAATGCTTGGGGAAAGTGGTCGACCTGACAATCGAAAAAGGCGGAGTGGCTGTGATCATCGCCGATCACGGAAACGCAGACATGGTGGTGAATGAAGACGGAAGTCCGCACACGGCCCATACCACCTTCCCGGTTCCTTTTATCGTGACGAAAAAAGGACTGGCTCTGCGGGAAAAAGGGATCTTGGCGGATGTATCTCCGACCCTGCTCCATCTGTTAAACATTGAACAACCTGAAGAAATGACAGGAAGATCGATGATCAAATCCAAATAAAAGTGAGGGATCAAGCAAATGACAACCATCATTGAAGTTTATGGCCGCGAGGTTTTGGACTCCCGCGGAAATCCGACAGTGGAAGTGGAAGTCGTATTGGAATCCGGTGCAACGGGACGTGCCATTGTACCGTCCGGTGCATCGACCGGTGCTTATGAAGCCGTGGAGTTGCGCGACGGGGATGAAGAGCGTTTCTTGGGCAAAGGGGTGCTCAAAGCCGTTCAAAACGTAAATGACGTGATTGCCCCCCAACTCACGGGAATGGATGCACTGGATCAAGTGGCCATTGACCGTGCCCTGATTGAATTGGATGGCACCGAAAACAAAGGAAACCTGGGGGCCAATGCCATTTTGGGAGTATCCATGGCGGTTGCGCGCGCTGCCGCAGAAGCTCTGGGAGTTCCGTTATATACTTACTTGGGCGGATTTAACGCCAAAGTGCTGCCGGTTCCGATGATGAACATTTTAAACGGCGGCGCTCATGCCGATAACAATGTGGATATTCAAGAATTCATGATTATGCCGGTCGGTGCGGAAAGCATGCATGAAGCAGTCCGGATCGGCGCCGAAATCTTCCATAACCTGAAAAAAGTGTTGAAAGAAAAAGGTTATGCAACCGGTGTGGGTGACGAAGGTGGATTCGCCCCGAACTTGAGCTCCAACGAAGAAGCACTGTCCACGATCGTCACAGCCATTGAACGTGCCGGATACAAACCGGGAGAAGAAATCATGCTGGCGCTCGATGTGGCTTCCAGCGAAATCTACCGTGACGGCAAGTATCACTTTGCCGGGGAAAACATCAGCCGCACTTCCGAGGAAATGATCGATTTCTATGAAGAATTGATTTCAAAATACCCGATCATCTCCATTGAAGACGGTTTGGCAGAAGACGACTGGGATGGATGGAAAAAAATGACCGAGCGTCTGGGTGACAAAGTGCAACTCGTCGGGGACGACCTGTTTGTCACCAATACCACCCGCCTCAAAGATGGAATCGAAAAAGGCGTCGGCAACTCCATTTTGATCAAAGTCAACCAAATCGGCACACTCACCGAAACCTTTGATGCGATTGAAATGGCAAAACGCGCCGGATATACCGCAGTGATCTCCCACCGCTCCGGGGAGACCGAAGACACCACCATTGCAGACATCGCCGTTGCAACCGGTGCCGGCCAAATCAAAACCGGGGCACCTTCCCGCACGGACCGTGTGGCCAAATACAATCAATTGATCCGCATTGAAGATCAATTGGGTCATATCGCTCAATACCCGAAGCGTTCCGCTTTTTACAACCTGCGCTCCATCGAAAAAGAATGACATGACATCCCATAAAAGGCACCGGGAATGTTTCCGGTGCCTTTTTTGTTGGAATGACCGACGGCTTCTTGTCCGTTGGCGCCGGATTATTGAAATGCCGCTTCGAATGTGGTAAAGTCATCTAGAGAGACGGCAAGGAGGTTGTGAACGTGGCGCTTGTTTCAAAATGGGTCCTTGCAATCATCTGCATCGGATTGATTGTCGTTATCCTGCTGCAACCTGGAAAGAGTGCAGGATTGTCCGGTGCGATTGCAGGTGGAGCTGAACACCTGATGGGAAAAGCAAAAGCACGCGGTTTGGATGCGCTGTTGCACCGGTTAACCGTGGTGTTGGGAGCCTTGTTTATTATTGTTGCTTTGGTCGTTGCTTTCTTTTTGAAGTAATCTGAACCCGGAATTCCTTAAGAGACTTCTTTAAGGAATTCTATTTTATTTTTTTAAAAAAAGACTTGCCAAAAGGATAAGGGCATGCTATTATAATAAATGTCTGGTGACCATAGCGGAGGGGATCCACCCGTTCCCATCCCGAACACGGAAGTTAAGCCCTCCAGCGCCGATGGTACTTGGGGATGACCCCTGGGAGAGTAGGTCGTTGCCAGGCAAAAAAACCACGACGTTTGTACGTCGTGGTTTTTTTGTTGTTTTTACAAGGGTTGAAAAAATGAAGGATTTATATGAATTTTCTATAGGATGTTCCGGTTTTTCTTCGTATAATGGAATCAGAAGAGGTCATTTGCGGCCGGAAGAAGAGGATTTCCATGAAAAGAAATTTTCGTCTTTTGACTTTTGCATTCATCGCGGGGCTTCTTGCTGTTTTTGCGCTTCCCTTGTCGCCGGCCGGGGCGGCGGCGTCCGCGGACAATGACGCAGACGTGTACTTGGAGCATATCATGTGGCTGGCGCAAGAAAAGAAAACCTTAAACAGCGGTCCTTTTCAGGTGGGCAGTTTGCTGGACGAGGTGCAGCAGTGGTGGGGCGAGCCGGATGACGATTCCGGTGTGGCGGCCAACTATTGGGACCGGAACATCCGCTTTATTTATGATCCCGATCAAAAGGGCAACCCTGTCACATGGATTGAAGACTTTGATCCCGCTCTGCAAAAGATCACATTGGAAGAATTGCTCGACACGTTGGGGAAAGCAGACCGGTTTGTGGAAGCGGAAGGAGATTATTATGTCACCTATTCGCTCAACAATGGCCACGAAATCACGTTTGTGTTAAATGTCCCCATGGAAGGGCAAACGTCAAAGGTTTATCTGTATTATGTGACGGAACAGACTCCATAATCCTTTGGAAAAGTCCATCTTCGGATGGATTTTTTTATGGCAAATTGCAGTCGGTCTTCTTTCCATTTTTTCACCGGGTGTGCTATGGTTAGAATATTAAAAAATAAAATCCGAACCAAGGGGATGCACAGTCATGAAAGTGGTACAACGTTCACCTGAACCTTTTTTTTATTCCGGGGGAAAAACGGGCATCCTATTGATACATGGTTTTACCGGGACGCCGTCTGAAATGCGGCCCATGGGAGACTTTTTCAAGGAGAAAGGTTACACCGTTTATGCGCCTTTGTTGGCCGGACATGGCAAAACACCCGAAGATTTGGAGAAAACCGGGTGGCGGGACTGGTGGCAAAGTGCATTGGATGCTTATGATACCATCCGCTCGAAAGCGGACTTGGATCATTTGTTTGTGGCCGGTTTATCGATGGGAGGCGTCCTGTCGCTGCTTCTTGCCGCCGAAAAGCCGATGGACGGGGTCATTCCCATGTGTGCTCCGGTGTGGGTCCGGGACCGGCGGGCGGTTTTGGCCGGGTTTGCTTACCGTTTTTACCGGTTTAAACCCAAAGGAAACCATCCCGATCCGGAAGTGGATGCGTATCTGGTGCCGTTTGACCGGACTCCCGTCAAAAGTGTCGGGGAACTGATGAAATTGCTTCGCCGGTTAAAACGAAATCTGCCCAAAGTGGAAGTTCCGGCTTTGATTATTCAATCGCGGCAAGATGAAACCATCCGGTCACGAAGTGCCAAATATATTTATGAGACCATTTCATCCAGGCACAAACATTTGTCCTGGTATGAGAAATCTTCCCACATCATCACGTTGGACAAAGAGAGAAAAAAACTATTTCATGAAGTGGATGACTTTATCAGGGACGTGTCTTTAACATCCATGAACGATAAGAAGTGAGGTGAAGCATCTGTCGCGGGGAATTCCCCACCGCAGATGAAGTATGATCACAGAACAAGAGATTCGGCGTTTTATGTTGGAACAAGCTTATAAGCCGCTGATGCTGGAAGAACTGATCGAAGTGTTCGGCATCGGGGAAGAAGAACGGGAAGCGTTTGTCAAACTGCTTCAGCAAATGGAAGAAGATGGAAAAATTGTGCAAACCCGGGCCAAACGGTACGGTGTCCCGGAGCGGTTCAACCTGGTGCGCGGCACTTTGCAGGGAACATCCAAAGGATTTGGTTTTGTCATTCCCGATGCGGCCCATCAGGATGATATTTACGTCCATCTCAACGATATGAACGGCGCGTTGGATGGCGATCTGGTGCTGGTGCGCATTCATAAAAGAAAATCGGACCACCGGCGGCCGGAAGGGGAAATTGTCCGTGTGTTGAAACGGGGACGGGACCGCATTGTCGGAACGTTCCGCCGCTTGTCCTCCCATTTCGGCTTTGTGATTCCGGATGATAAACGGATTCCGGCCGATATTTTCATCGCTCACGAGTTGCAGATGAACGCCAGGGACGGGCAGAAGGTGGTCGTCAAACTGCACCAGATTACCGGGCGCCACAGCGCGGAAGGGGAAATCATCGAGATTCTCGGGCATAAGGATGATCCGGGAGTCGACATTCTGTCAATCATCCGAAAACATGGTTTGCCGGAAAAATTCCCCGAAGAAGTGCTGGCCGAAGCAGAGCAAATTCCCGGGGAAATCAGCGAAGAAGAAATCAAGGGAAGGCGCGACTTGCGCGGGCGCACCATGGTGACCATTGACGGGGAAGATGCCAAGGATTTGGATGATGCCGTTTCAGTGGAACGTCTGGAAAACGGAAATGTCCGTCTGGGTGTTCATATTGCCGACGTGAGTTACTACGTCAAAGAGGGTTCTGCTTTGGACCGGGAAGCTTATGAACGGGGATGCAGTGTTTACTTGGTGGACCGGGTGATTCCCATGCTTCCCAAACGTTTGTCCAATGGCATCTGCAGTTTGAATCCCAAAGTGGACCGCCTGACCATGACGTGTGACATGGAGATTGACCCCGAAGGCAATGTGGTGGATTATGACATCTATCCCAGCGTGATCCGGACCAATGAGCGCATGACCTACAGCGATGTCAAAAAAATTGTCGTGGATGAAGACACGGAACTGATCGAGCGGTACCGGCCTTTGGTGGATGATTTCCGCCTGATGGCTGATCTTGCGAAAACCCTTCGCCAAAAACGGTTGCAACGGGGAGCCATCGATTTTAACTTTGCGGAAGCAAAAGTAATCATCAATGAAAAAGGAGAACCGGTGGACATTGTCAAGCGTCCCCGGACCATCGCCGAGCAACTGATCGAAGAATTCATGCTGAAGGCCAATGAAACCGTGGCCGAGCATTTTTACCGCTTGGAAGTTCCGTTCGTGTACCGGATTCATGAAAACCCGGATGCCGAGAAACTGAAAGCTTTTTATGAATTTATCACCAGCTTTGGTTACTCGGTCAAAGGGCGCCCCGATCAGGTCAAACCGCATGCGCTCCAATCCTTGCTGGAGAAGATCCGGGGAAAACGGGAAGAGCATGTCATCAGTACCGTCATGTTGCGTTCGATGAAACAGGCCAAGTATGCCGCGGAATGCATCGGCCACTTTGGTCTGGCGGCTCCTTTCTACAGTCATTTCACGTCGCCGATACGCCGGTACCCGGATCTTTTGATTCACCGGATCATCCGCGAAGTGTTGACCCAAGGAAGCTTGTCGGTGGAGCGGATTGACGAATTAAACGAAATCCTCCCGGACGCAGCCCAACAATCTTCCATCCGCGAACGCATCGCCGTGGATGCCGAAAGAGAAAGCCAGGATTTGAAAATCGCCGAGTTTATGATGGATAAGATCGGGGATGAGTATGAAGGAATCATCAGCAGTGTGACCTCGTTCGGGATCTTTGTGGAACTGCCCAACACCGTGGAAGGGCTGGTGCACGTCAGTTACCTGACAGATGATTATTACCATTATGATGAAAGTTCTTATTCCTTGATCGGCGAACGGACCGGCCGGATCATGCGCATCGGGGACAAAGTGCGGATCAAAGTGAGCGGGGTCAACATTGATGAGCGTAAAATCGACTTTGAACTGTTGGAACATTTCCCTGGCGACGGCGTGGTTTTGAAAAAGAAAGGGAAGAAAATCAAAGCCAAAAAAGCATCCGGGGAAAAAGAGAACAAGCGCGGAAAAAAAGGCAAGTATTATGAAGTGGACCGCGGTGCCTTCCAAGCAAAAGCCAAAGAACAAAAGCAGCACAAGAAAAAGAAGAAGAAAAAGAAAAAATACCGCAATAAAGCAAAGAAAAAATAAGAAAATGCCCTCCGCCCAAAAGCGAAGGAGTTTTCCTTCGCTTTTGGAACGGACCGGAAAAAATGATTGACTTGACAAAACATTTATTGTTAGAATAAAATCTGCTATTCATTTATCAGGAGAACCGGGGCGAGGTGAAAACGATGAAAAACAAAGGCGTCAAGGTGATTGCCAAAAACAAAAAAGCATTTCATGATTATGAAATCAAAGAACAATATGAAGCCGGCATCGTTCTCACCGGAACAGAAATCAAGTCGGTCCGCAAAGGCAGTGTCAATTTGCGCGATGCCTATGCGCGGATAGAAAACGGCGAAGCCTTTGTGATTGGCATGCACATCAGCCCGTTTGAACAGGGAAACCGGTTTAATGTGGATCCCACCCGGACCCGGAAATTACTGATGCACAAAAAAGAGATTGACAAATTGTACGGCTTGATCAAGACGAAGGGGTTAACGTTGGTTCCGCTTGACATTCATTTGCGAAACGGTTTTGCCAAATTGCAGTTGGGACTCGCCCGCGGGAAAAAGCTGTACGATAAACGGGCAACCGCCGCCAAACGGGATGCAGAGCGCATGATCGAACGCAAACTCAAGGAACAAAATTATCGTTAAAAAATGCTTGCATGATTTTCTATATGATGTTATAATCTAGAACTGTAGCGAAAAGATTGCTCGATATTTCCTCAGAATCTCGGGGGCGTTCTTGGGATTCGACGGGGACAGATCGAGCGTCAGTAGCGAGCCGAGGGGTTGCGAACTCGTTAAAAACGCAAATGCCAAATGTAACTGGCAAACAAGAAAACTACGCTCTGGCTGCTTAATTAAACCAGCCAGGATCCGCTTCTCCATCGCCTGTGTGGAGTTGCCGGGTCTCATAACCAAGCAGGCTAGCTGACCGATCGGCCACTGATCGGAAAGCGAAACTTGAGTGGCTAGTCTTTCATAACGCCTGTCACTGGGCAGTATGGAAGGCGAAACTTCAATACAGTGACTGCGCTCGGAGAAGCTGGCGTGGCGATGTCTTCGGACAGCGGTTCGACTCCGCTCGCCTCCACCAAAAATGAAATACCATGCTGGAGTAGCTCAGCTGGCAGAGCACTTCACTCGTAATGAAGGGGTCGCAGGTTCGAATCCTGTCTCCAGCACCAGATCAAACCTCTGCGGAATGCAGGGGTTTTTTGATTTTAAAGTGGTGGGGTGGGGAGAATGGAAAGTGGAAGAAGCGCTGAGTGACCAACCTGTCATGACACACCCGCCATTTTTGTTTATTTTCGCCAAAAAGTGGTGCAGTCCGCTTTGTCCGAAAGATTAAATTCGATGATCTTCTCAAGCAGAGCGTAATCCACCGGACGATCCCACGGGATGCGGATCAACTTTTTGGTATAGTCATAGCCGGCTTTGTCAATTTCTTCTTTGGCATGTTCGATCGCAACCTTTTCCGGTGCAACGGCAAGATGTTTTTTCGCGACGCTGAAACCGATAATAAAAGTTCCGTGATCCGTAAACATCGGTTGGTTCCATTTGATTACCGGTTGTAAGTTTGGGTATTTCTTTTTTACCCAAGAGAGAACTTCTTCCACTCTGGCCCGGTGTGACGGATCCGCTATTCCCGCTGTAAATTCACTAAAAACTTCCATGTTCCATGCCTCCTTGAGAAAAAAGATACGTATTTTATTTTATCCTTTTCTTAAGGTCACTTGAATTAAACAAGTTGGTGGTTGGTGGATTCTCTTTTCATCGGGAAAAACTTTGACGCGTTTGTTATGAAACGGATTACGACATATACCTGATCATCAAAAAAAGATGGGAGATTGTGGTATGCAACCGGTTTTTGAGCAATGGAAAACCACCATGGAAACGTGCGGATTGGCTTGTCGGCTCCACGGATGAAACGGTTGTCCGGGAGCTTCGAGAGGCGTTGGGGTTGGATGAAGAACTGGCGGGTTGGTACAGGGAATGTGCCCCGCGGATGGGAGAGCTGGATTTTGGCGGAAATCCGGTTCAATTGTACGGTCCGGAGGAACTGATGGATTTGCAGATGAATTTCAGCCACGATCTGCAAAATATGAAAAGGGATCCGGAGTGGAAAATCGATTGGATTGTGATTGCAGACAAAGGTCTCGATCCTTTGATCTACGACATGAAATCCAAAGGTGTGTATTATGCGCGACATGGCCAAAGAGATATTACATTAAAAAGACTATCCCCTGATTTGAAAGGGTGGATCAAGGCGTTGGTTGTGCTGTGTGAGATTTGTTATTTAACGTATCATGGGCGGTTTGTGGACGAAAACGGGGAGATATCCCCAAAGATCTTGCAAGAAATGAAAGAAAAATTAAATGCATTCCTGCCTGGTGAGTGCATTGGGAATTGGTGGTCTCTTCTGGAGTAAAAGCCGGTCAAATGACGGTTTTCTGTCCGGCAAGATGGATGTCAGTGAGAGGTTGATTTATTGGAATGGTCCGGAACTTTCCCCGCAAGAGATCGTGGAAAAAGTTTTGATCATGGAACCGGTTGTGACACCTGCTCCGGGTGATGAAAAAGCATCAGAACCAAGGATGTCTCCTCGATGGAAGGAGTTTTTTTTGTACGAAGCAGATGACACAAGATTGTTAACATCATGTGATGGAAGCATGTTAAAATGAATTTGTTTTAATAAATCTGTTATTTAAAAAAATTGAGGAGTGCGTGGGAAAGGAATGGATAAGAGAGAAAGAGAGCATATGGGGAATGAAATTGATCCTGTGACTGTTGAGGATTTAAATGTAGTCAGACGAAGACGAAAGAGAAAGATTATACGCCTGGTGTCTTCTTTTCTCAGCGTGGTTTTGATTCCGGTGATCCTCACGGTTGTTCTCGCCGCTTATGAAGATGAGACCAATGAGTGGGTGCGCAGTTTGTTTGAAGGCGAAAAGAAAGAAACCTACATGGAAAGCTTGAAGCGATTAGCTTCCGAAGGGAACATGCCGGAGTACGAATGCGGCGCGTTGGGTTCCGGCATCACCGATGTACTCAATCGCTGCGGAGAACCGGTTGCGCGGTCAGACTCTTACGATGTCAGCTCGACTGTGACAAGTTTGTACTATCAGTATGGGCACAGGTTGGTTACCCTCGACTTTGAAAATGACCGGTTGAAGGCGATCAAGGTGATGTATGATGCGAAGGAATCATTGTCTGTGGATGAAATGAAACGGGTCTTTGGGACGCCCGTTGAAACGACGGAGAATCAATCGAATTTGAGATCGGATACGGTTTATTATAAATATCATTTATCCGTCTATGACTTGATGTTAAATTTTAACAAACAAACAGGGAAACTGGAAAATATCAATCTGGAGACCACAGAAAAGTACGGCTATACCGGTTCTCCGCGTACACAGTTGAAAACGGAAGTTCATCCGGTTGAGCAAGCAAAGAAAATTTCCGCTGACGGTGGCGTGAAGACGGCCAAACAATTGCATGATTGGATCAGCCGGGGCGATTTGGGTAATTATGATTGCGGACCGCTGGGGACCGCTTATCATGATGTTTTAACCGGAAAATGCGGGACTTATATGAATAATTTATTTCATAAAAAGGTGAACCAACAAAATAAGGAAAAGTTATTGAGCTATCAATTTAAAGACAGGGAAATACAGCTTAAATTTTATAATGACGTTTTAACATCCATATCTGTCCGGGAATTTGAAAATTCCATACCGGTGACAAAAGATGACATTATTCAGGTTTTTGGCAAGCCGGTTCCGAAGAAAAAACCGGCCGTCGACTTCGGGGTTGAGATTGAGAGTTTAACTTATCAAATCAACGGGAACAAAATTCAACTGTTCTTCGATGAAGAAGGCAAAATCGATTATGTGTGGCTTTTTAAAGATGGCTTGTATGATGAAGAATTCGGCTTTTTGTTACCGCAAAAAAAATGACCGGACAAAAAAGCCCTGCACCGGATGTATGCAGGGCTTTTGTCACGGCGGTGAAGCGGGGCCGTTTATTTGTTACAATACATATGGATGAAGTCAAATTGCAGGATGCATCAGAGGGGGAACTTTGTTTGCGTTTAGTCGTTGGAATCACAGGTGCGACCGGAGCCATCTTCGGGATCCGATTGTTGGAATTTTTGCGGGAAACGGGTACGGAAACCCATTTGATTTTATCCAAATGGGGAAGAGCGAACATTGAATTGGAAACGGATTACACGGTTCCGCAAGTGGAAGCGTTGGCGACAGTCTGCCATTCATCACAAAATCTGGCCGCATCGGTTTCCAGCGGTTCTTTTCGTGTCGATGGGATGGTGATTGCACCTTGCAGTATGAAAACATTGGCCTCGATCCGGGCCGGGCTTGCGGACAATCTGGTGACCCGGGCGGCGGACGTGGTTTTAAAGGAACGGAAGAAATTGGTCTTATTAACCCGGGAAATGCCACTGAATGACATTCACTTGGAAAACATGCTGGCCCTGTCGCGCATGGGTGCAACGATTTTGCCGCCGGTACCGGCATTTTACAACCATCCGCAAACGATCGATGATATTGTGGATCATGTGGTCGTGCGCACGTTGGATCAATTCGGGATCGAGGTGAGAAAAGTCAGACGCTGGCAGGGGATTGAAACGGGAAAAGACCGAAGCTGAAGCCTGGAGGAAGAAGGCCGGGCTTTTTTATTTTTTCCCAAAGCCGGGTTCATTCATGGTAAAATGAAGAGAAACATGTTTATCCTTACGAAAAGACCGGAGGTTTTTGAATGAAATTTTTTAAAATGAGGGAACCCGTCAATACCTGGACGCATTTCATTACGTTTTTGGCGGCTGTCATCGGGCTTTTTTTCCTGATCGGTATCAGTTGGCCCGATCCCTCGACGCTGGTGACGATGACGATTTACGGTGTAAGTGTGATTTTGCTGTATGGCGCCAGTTCTTTGTACCATTGGGTTGTGACGACTCCCGAAAAAGAATTGATCTTCAGGAAAATGGACCATTGCGCCATTTATTTGTTGATCGCCGGTTCGTACACTCCGGTCTTTTATTATGGCCTGGACGGAACTTTTCAATGGGTGATGCTTAGCTGTGTATGGGGATTGTCGGTTCTCGGCATCGTACTGAAGCTGTTTTTCATGCACGTTCCGCGTTATGTTTCGACTACATTTTACCTGACTTTGGGATGGATCGCCGTGGTTCCGTTTGTTAAATTGGTTCATGCCCTGCCAACCGGTGCGATCTTGTTGATGGTTTTGGGAGGGGTGTTTTATACCGTCGGAGCTGTCATCTATGCGACCAAATGGCCGGATTTCTTTCCGGGCAAATTGGGTTTTCATGAAATATTTCACTTGTTTATTATGGCCGGCACCGTTGTTCATTTTGCAATGATGGTGATATACATTTTGCCGATCGGATTGGGAAATGCATGATTCCGGTGGAGTTTGGCTGACCGGCAGGTTCCGTTCGGACTTGCTGGTCAGCTTTTCTTCTCGGAAAGCGGCAAGTTCCTGCTTCAAAAACGCCATTATTTTTATATTATAATTGTATAGCAAAATAAAAGAATATATTATTTGTTTTAAATGTTAATAAAGGAGGCGAAAAGACATGGTGATTGGTGATTTGCTGAACAGCCGGGCGGAACTGTCCCCGCACTTGGAAGCACTCATTTATAACGGCGAGCGCCTTACTTTCCGCGAATACAAGCAGAAAGTGAACCAGCTGGCCAATTATTTGCTGAGTCTCAACGTGAAACATGGAGACCGTGTTGCCATGCTTTGTAAAAATACATACGCATTTCCGATCATATACTTAGCGGCAGCCAAAATCGGCGCGGTTACGGTTCCTGTGAATTGCCGGTTAAAACCGGTTGAGGTTCAGTATATTTTAAAAGACTGTCAAGCCAAGGTTTTATTATATGATGAAGATTTCAAAGACAGCCTGGAGATGCTTCCGGATTGTGTGGAGAAAGTGATCTGCGTTTTTCAAGGTGAACGGGCGTCGGAGCAATTCAACAGCATTTTTTATACTGAATCGGATGAAGAACCCAACGTGGAAGTCCATAAAAACGATATTGCCACCATTATTTACACTTCCGGAACCACCGGAAACCCCAAAGGGGTGATCAGTACACACGCCAATGTGTATGCGGCGGGATTGGCCAATGTGAACACGTTGGATCTTCGCAAGGCCGACCGTTTTTTGTTTGTGACACCGCTTTTTCATATCAGCGGCATGATGTTTATCATCAATTCACTGATCCGGGGAATGGCCTTGGTGATCGCATCCAATTTTACTCCTTCCCAACTGTGGAACCTGATTGATGAAGAGAAGATCACCGGGATGATGTCGGTGCCGTCGATGTTGCCCTTTATGTTGGAAATGTTGAAGACTATCGATAGGGACATTTTTTCTTTGCGAGGAATTGTTTGCGGCGGTTCCTTGGTGCCGGAAAATTACATCAAGGCTTTTCACGATTTGGGATTTGCCGTGATCCAGGTTTACGGAGCCACCGAATTCACCGGTGCCGCCACCTATTTCTTGCCGGAGATGGACATCAACCGCTGTCATTCTGTCGGGAAAGGATTATACCTGACGGAAATCAAAATCATCGATCCGTTGACAGGGGTGGAGTGTGCTCCCGGAGAAATCGGGGAAATCTTGGTGCGCGGGGATCAGGTGTTTGCCGGCTATTGGAATAATCCGGAGGAAACGGCAAAGGTATTGAAGAACGGATGGTACCACACGCAAGATTTGGGACGGATGGATGAAGAAGGGTATTTGTATGTGATCGACCGTCTCCGCGACATGATCGTTTGTGGCGGGGAAAAAGTGTTCCCGGCCCAAGTGGAAGCCGTGCTTCTGCAAATGGAAGGAATCGCGGAGGTGGCCGTCGTGGGGGTCAAGCATCCGGTTTGGGGAGAATTGCCCCGGGCATACATTGTGAAAGCGGAAGGCCATGATATCACCAAGGACGAAGTGATTCGTCATGCGCGTGAAAACCTGGCGGATTACAAGTTGATCGATGTGGAGTTTATCGAGGAGCTTCCCAAAAACAGCATGGGGAAAGTTTTAAAATATGTATTGCGTGAGTATGCTTCCCGTGCCAATTAACCTCCAAGGACGGTTATCTGATCGGGTTAACCGTCCTTGAATGTTTTTCAGGAGAAGTGTCCTGCAAGGGAGGAATATTCAAAATAATAGATCTATTTTTTAGGAAATAAATTTTAAAGAAAAGACTTTACAAACATATGTTCGTAATTTAAAATAGAATTATCATCACTGGAAAAAAGGGGAGCAATCATGAGCAAGAAAATCACTGAAAGAGATACAAAAGCGACCATTTTAAAAGCGCTTCGTGAAGCAGAAAAGAAAATTGCGGAACTGGAAAAAGGAAAATTGGATGCAGCCAAAGAGGCGAAAAAGAAGAAAGAAGCCGAAATCACCAACAAAGCCGATCGATTGATGGAAGGAAACATCGAGGGAAAAATCACTGATTTATCCAAATCCGTTGTTCAGCTGCTGACGAAAATCGACAGTGATTTAAAAGAACAGACCAAGAACCTGCAGACGGTCAAAGAAGCCATTGCCATCAAAGAAGCCGAACTCAAAGAACTGTTTGATATCGAGAAACAGGCGCACACCCTTGCGGGATTGGTCAATGCTCATCAGGAACTGAAATTATCCCAAGAGAAAGAATTGGCCGAAGAGAAGGAAAAGGCGACCAACGAACTGGAAGAGATCAAAAAGCAAATCGAGATTGCACGCAAAGAGTACCAAACCATGCTGAAAGAGCAAAAAGAAGCATTGGAATTGCAGAAAAAAAGAGGCGAAGAAGAATTCAAATACGAATTTGCCCGCCAGAAAAAACAATCATATGACCAGTTGGAAGATGAACTGGCGAGCAAGCGGAAAGAGTTTGAAGCGGAAGTCGAAAAAACGACGAAAGAACTGGACGCTTATAAAGCCCAATTGGATGAACGTGAAGAAAAGCTCGTGAAACGGGAAGAGAAAATGAAAGAGTTGGAAGAGGAAGTGGCTTCCATCCCGGACAAAATCGCGGAAGTGAAAAAAGAAGCGAAGGAAAAAGCGGACGCAGAGATGAAAAAAGTATTGGCCATCCGCGAAGCCGCCTTCAAAAAAGAAGTGGAAGCGGACAAAAAGATCCTTGAAACCGAATGCGAAAACCTCAAAAAGCAACTGCAAGCATCCCACGAAACGATTTCCGAACTGCAGAACAAGCTGGATGAAGCCTATAAGCGCATTCAGGAAATGGGGATCCAAATGGTTTCCAGTTCCAATGAGTCCAAAACCTTCGATAAAATCGCCGCCCTCGTGTCAGAGAAAAATCATTCAAAATAAAACCGGACTTAAACCCATTCCTCCCCCAAAGGCAATACTAGTTGTTCATACATATCGGAAGACGGCTCAACAAAATTGGACAGCGACACCCCGACCAACCGGACGCCGGCTGTATAATCAAAGGCATCCAGCAACTCCTCCAAAACTTTGGACCAGTCGGCGCCCGGTTTTGTTGTTCGTTGCTTGGAATGCATTGTAAAATCAGCGTATTTGATTTTCAGGGTGAGGGTTTGCGGCCGGATTTTTTTCTTTTTCAGTTTTTGCTCGGTCTCCGCGAGAAGGCCGTGGGCGATCCGGGAGATTTCCTCCCTGTCATACAAGTCTGAAGGCAAGGTGATTTCCCGGCCGTGGGATTTCGGGGAACGATCGGTGACTATATCGCGGTCATCCTGTCCGCGGGCGCGGTAATATAAATCATGCCCAAACTTGCCAAACATCGCCGTCACTTCTTCCAAAGACAAGCGCCAGAAATCACGGACCGTTTCCACTCCCATGGCGCGCAAACGCTTTTGTGATTTTTTTCCGATCCCGTGCAAAGCGCCGATCGGCAAATCTTTTAACACCGCCATGGCTTGTCCGGGCCGTATGATGACAAAGGCATCCGGCTTTTTTAAGTCACTGGCGATTTTGGCCATGGATTTGTTGTAGGAAAGGCCGATGCTGCATGTAAGCCCGGTTTCCTCCCGGATACGCCGCTTGATTTCGCGTGCGACGGGAACGGCATTGTCATAATGGGAGACATCCAGATAGGCTTCATCCAATCCGACGGTTTCGAAGCGGTCGCTGTATTCGGTGTAGATGTTCCGTACTTGACGGGATTTTTCCCGGTAGCGTTCATACCTTACCGGCAAGAAAATGCCTTTTGGACACAGTTTCCGGGCTTTGGCGGTCGGCATGGCCGAGTGGATGCCGTATTTCCTGGCTTCATAGCTGCAGGTGGAAACCACACCGCGGCTCTTCAGTCCGCCGACAATGACGGGTTTTCCCCGCAGTTCAGGGTAATCCAGTTGTTCCACGCTGGCAAAAAAGGCATCCAAATCCAGATGCAAGATTTTTTTCATGGTGCTTTCACCTTCTGTGCAAACCGCAGTGAATGAAATCAAAAGGGTTTCTCGTCTGCCATTCGTGTTGTTTTCCCGGTGTTTTGTCATGGTTATTATACCAAAAGACATGAGCAGTCATCATTTCAAAACAATGGAAAATTTAAAATCATCCGATAAAAAGGTTTCTTGTAGTTTGGGGTTTTGATAAAATTTTTGTTTGTGAATTTTAAAAATTCCGTCTGGAGGGATTGGATGAGAAAATTCACTGCCGTCGCTTTTTCTTTGATCACCGTGTTCAGCATGTCTTGACCAAGGTCATGAGTGAGGGGAAAGCCTGTGCCCCAAAAAGGGACACAGGCTTTTCATCAGGATTTGGAGGTGGTCAGGTCAAAGGTGGGAATTACTTCAGGGATTGCAGTTGTCGGGTCAGGGTATGAGCGGAATGATGCAATTTTTTTCGTTCTTCTTCCGTGAGATTGAGTTCGATGACTTCGCGAACCCCGGAGCGGTTAATGACAGCCGGGACTCCCAAACAGATGTCTTTCAGCCCGTATTCTCCTTTCAGAAGCGTGGAGACGGTCAGGATTGCATTTTCATCTCGGAAGATGGCTTGCGTCAAACGCACCAGCCCCATGGCGATCGCGTAGTAGGTGGCCCCTTTCAGATCAATGATCTGGTATGCGGCATCCCGCACTTGGGTGAACAGTTGATCCAACTGCTCTTTGTCCGGGCCTTTTCCTTCTTTCAAATAATCGGAGACCGGACGGGTGCCGATATAGGCATGGCTCCAAACCGGAAGTTCCGTGTCGCCGTGTTCGCCAATGATATAGGCGTGCACGTTTTGCGGGTTGACTTGGTAAGCTTCGCCGAGCAAATAGCGGAAGCGTGCCGTATCCAGAATAGTTCCCGATCCGATGACGCGGTGAGCCGGGAACCCGGAATATTTCATGGTGAGAAAGGACAGGATGTCAACGGGATTGGTGGCGACCAGAAACAGGCCGTCAAAACCGCTTTTCATCACTTCTGCAACGATGGTTTGAAAGATCTTTGCATTCTTAGAGACCAAATCTAGACGGGTTTCTCCCGGCTTTTGGTTAGCCCCGGCGGTTATGACGACCAGATCGGCATCGTGACAGTCCTCATAATCTCCGGCCCGGACACAAATGCGTGATCCGAAGGGAGAAGCGTGGTTTAAATCCATCGCATCCCCTTCCGCCTTTTTCTTGTTGATGTCAATCAGGACCAGTTCATTGGCCAATCCTTGATTCAACACCGCAAAAGCATAGCTGGATCCGACAAATCCGGTCCCGATCAAAGCGATTTTTCTTTTCATCGTACAACACTCCCCACTTCTGTTTCAGCTTAGTGGAACAGAAAGCTCAAAAGGTAGATAAAGATACAAGTCAGCAGCAGGAAGGAAAGGCTGACTTTTAACGTCTTGCGGAACAAATCGGATTCCTGTCCCGCTTTGCCGACAGCTGCTGTGGCAATGGCCACGGATTGCGGACTCAACAGTTTTCCGATCACCCCCCCGCTGGTGTTTGCGGCGACCAACCACGCCGGGGATGCCCCGATTTGTTGTGCGGTCACCAGTTGCAAGTTGGCAAACAGGGCGTTGTTTGCAACGACCGACCCGGTCAGGAAAACGCCGAGCCATCCCAAAACCGGTGAGAAAAACGGGAAGAGCCCGCCGGTTTTGGCAAGGGTTAACCCCAAGGTGGAGGAGATGCCTGAATAATTGGCGACATATGCAAAGGAAAGCACAAAACCAATCGTGATCACCGGTTTCCACAGTTCCGACCATGTTTCCTTGACCAGTTGAATCGTCGTTTTCAGATCCACCCTGAACAACCAAAGGGTCAAAAGGACGGAGAAGAAAATGGCGGTTCCGGTGGAAGAGATCCAATCCAGTTTTAAGATGGCATCATAAGGAGTCAATTTTTCTGCAATGGGCGGTGCGATGAGAATCTTTTGATGCAATCCGGGAATGTTCAGATACGTGGTCAGAAAAGCCAGCGGCCCGCCGGGATCAAATAATTGCTTAAAACCATGGCTGCTCCACAGTCCGATGATTCCTGTTAAGATGTAAAACGGCGACCATGCTTTGACCACTTCCAAAAGGGTGACCTGCTTCGGCGGTGCGGATGGCACCCCGTGTTGGAGTTGAAATGTTTTTTTCGGTTTCCAATGTCTCGACAAGAGAACCAACGCCCCCATGCTGATGAGCGATGAAGTGATATTGGCCAGTTCCGGGCCGATCCACGTCACGGTCAGATATTGTGTAAGTGTGTAGGAGCCGGCCACGGCCATCAGTGCCGGAAAGGTTTCTTTGATCCCCCGGAAGCGATCGATCATCCACACCATCAGAAACGGGACAAGGAAAGAGATGACAGGCAATTGGATGCCGAGAATTTTGGAGAGCGTCATTTTGTCGATGCCGGATACCTGACCGGCGACAATCACCGGAATTCCGATGGCTCCATAAGCCCCGGAGGCCGCATTGGCAATCAGGCAGAGAGAAGCGGCCTGCAAAGGTTTGAAACCTAGTTGCACCAACAGTGCAGCGGAGATGGCGATCGGAACCCCGAACCCGGCGGCTCCTTCCAAAAACGCGTTGAAGGAAAAACCGATCAGCAACAGTTGCAGACGCTGGTCTTGGGAAATGGCGATGATGCTGGACCGGATGACATCGAATTGGCCGGTCTTGACCGTGATTTTGTACAGCAAGACGGCGGTGATGACAATCCAGGCAATCGGCCACAACCCGTATGCAAAGCCAAAACCGGCGGCGCCGGCAGCCATCTGGACAGGCATGTGATAGAAAAAGATTGCAATCATCAACGCAATCAAGGTGGTATATACAGCCGCAATGTGGCCTTTTAAGCGTAACATTGTGAGAGATATCACAAAGAAGGCGATAGGAACGGCGGCAATCAGCGCCGACAGCCAAGGGCTATCAAATGGATGATAAGTTTGGGTCCACAGATTCATGGGGAACACCTCGTTCCGGTCAAAGTGGCCTGGTTTTCCATACAATAATGAATGGTTTCCAAAGAAAATCAATTTTATTCCAACGGCCTGCTGGTGACTGTTTCATGGGATGATGGATCCATCACCTACAGTATACTTCCGGAAGATGGGAAAAGAAATGGACATAATGTGAAAACTTTCACATTAAGAAGCGAGGGTTTAGATTTTCCCCTTCAAAAACCTTGTAATTACAATGTTTGCAGTGTGATTAAATAATTATTTTTTGTGAAATAATGAACATTAACTTGCCCGAAGAAGTCAGAAAGGGAACCAAAATAAAAAGCCCGCCACCGGGCTTTTTCATGTTCCTGTTAAAATGTTTCATGATGGAGTACCTGTTCCATGGGAATCATTTCTTTGGCCGGCGGTTCATGGGCGGGATAACCCAGTCCCAAAATGGCAACAACACAGTAATCGCCGGGGATTTTCAAATGTTTGCGGGCATAATCCTCTCTTTTTTTCGATTCCGCTTCATCCTCGGAATGATAAACCGCTCCCCAAGCCGCTCCGAGCCCCAAGGACGCGGCAGTAAGCCATAAGTATCCCCCGGCGATGGAGGCGTCTTGCAACCAATATTTGCTGATCTTCGGATTGGAAATGATGGCGATTCCGGCTGATGCTTGTTGAAGCCATTTCATATAAGGAGTGGTTTCAGCCAATGCCGCCAATGTTTCTTTGTTTTGGATCACAATAAATTCACGGGAAGGCAAATTATTGCCGCTCGGGGCCAAATACAGCGATTGAAGCAAAGTGTTCATGGCTTCTCCGGGAATGGGATCCGGTCTGAATTTTGTGATTTCGCGTCGCTTTTTGATGGCAGACAGTACATCCATGGCGATGCCCCTTTCTCTAAATCCGTGTATTTGGATGGATATTTATTGTTTTCCCTTTCAATGTACAGCCAAAGCGATTCCACGTCAAATCGGCGAACATTTTAGCCGGAATCGGATCTTGACGGATTGGTATAATAATTTGAAAACAGGAGGAGGGCCGGAAATGGTTTATCAATTGAAAATGAAACGGATCTATGAACCGCCTGCCCGCGAAGATGGGAAACGGATTTTGGTTGATCGCTTGTGGCCCCGCGGAGTCAAAAAAGAGCAAGCCCGTTTGGATGAATGGATGAAAGAGATTGCACCGAGTCCGGAGTTGCGCCGATGGTTTGGCCACCGGCCGGATCGGTTTGAGCAGTTTCGTGTGCTTTACCGGAAGGAGTTGGCGGCCGATCCCGGACGCAGACAATGGGTGGAGCGGATTTGCCGGTATTTGCAAGAAGATCATGTCACCCTCCTTTACGCAGCCAAAGATCCGATCCACAACCATGCCGCAGTTCTGCGGGAATGGGTGAAACAGCAATACTTGGACAACCCATAACCCAAATTTGTACAAAGAGGTTGGACAAAAATTGGGATGAAAACGTTTTCTCTTTCCCGCGTTTTTTCCTTATACTGAAGAAAGAAAGGGATGATCCATGCAACTCGATGAACGCTGTATTCGATTGCTTCGTGAAATTGCATCCCGCCCGGGCAGTTCATGGAGACAATTGCAGGAAAGGCTGGGGTTGTCCCGGCGCCAGATCACTTATGATTTGGAGAAGATCAATTCCTGGTTGAAAGAAGAAAACCTCCCGGCGATCCGGTATGTCCGGCAGCATGGATTTGTCATCCCTTCTTCATTGGAGGAATACTTGCAAAGATGGGATGCCGTCGAACACAAAAATTATGTTTGGACCGGCAATGAAAGAGTGAATATGCTCTTACTCTCGCTTTTGATTGCAAGAGAACCGTGGTCGCTCGTCCATGTCTCCGGTTTACTGGACGTGAGCCGGAACACGGCATTGGCCGATCTGAAAGAAGCGAGGAAAAAGGCCCGCAAAGCCGGTGTGAATTTAATCTATTCACGGGCAGACGGGTATCGTTTTGCCGGCCCGGAATGGAAAAAAAGGAACTTGTTAAGGTGGCTTGTGATCGAGTGCATTCGCTGGGACAACGGCGAAATGCTTTTAAACGCCGTGTTGGATCAGGACACGGGGGTTTCCGGTGACCAGGTGTTAAATCAGTTGGAAGAGACGGAACAGCGGCTGGATATCCGTTATATGGATGAACATTTGAACCAGCTGAAGTATTTGCTGATGTTTTTAATCCGGAGGATCGAAGAGGGACACCGGGTCCGATGGCCGGAAAAGTGGGATGAAATCGCGAATACAAAAGCATTTGCCGCAGCCGGAAATCTGCTGAAAAAGTTGCTCCGTATCCCGCTTTCCGATCCGGTTTTCAGGCAGGAACAAGCTTATATCGCTTTGCTTTTGCTGTCGGGAAACATTTTTTCTCAGGCGGACCAGCCGATGCATGAATTGGCGGAAAAGATGATCAGGCGTTTTGAGCAAATCGGATGCCTTTATTTCTCGGAAAAGGAACAATTGGCTTCGATGATCGCCATGCATCTGGATCCGGCTTATTACCGGATTAAATACGGGCTGACACTGCCCAACCCTTTAAAGAACATTATTTTAGAAGAGCATGAAGCACTCCATTTCCTGGTGAAAAAATGTGCTGTTCCGTTTGAAGAAAAAGTGGGGAAACCCGTTCCGGAAGATGAATTGGCTTACCTCACCATGCATTTTGGGGGCTGGCTCCGGCGGCAGGGGTTGGAATTGACCAACCGGCCTAAGGCGGTGGTGGTTTGCCCTAACGGCATTGCCATCTCCAATTTGCTGACCCACGGTCTCAGGGATTTGTTCCCGGATATCCTGTTTTTGGATGCGGTGACAGTGAGGGAATTCTTTTCCAAACGTTATCCGTGTGACTTGGTTTTTTCCACGGTGTACTTGCGGACTCAGGCCAAATTGTTTTTGATTCCGCCGATTTTGACCCAGGAAGAAAAGATGCGTTTAAGAAGTGAAGTTTCAAGGGAAATTTACGGTTTTTCCACGAATGAGGAGCAGATCTTGAACATCATTGAGCAGTACGCGGACATTCATGACCGGGCTGGTTTGTCCAAAGCATTGGCTTCGCTGTTCGCGCAAAACCATTTCGCTCCTTCATCAATAAAGGAGAGTCAGAAACCGATGTTGAACGAATTAATCACCGAACAGACGATTCAACTGGCCAAGAAGGCCGATTCATGGGAAGACGCCATCCGGCTGGCTGCAAAGCCTCTGGTCCAAAAAGGCTGTGTCAAAGAACAATATGTCCAAGCCATGATTGATTCGATTCATGAATTGGGACCTTATGTCGTGTTGGCACCGAAAGTGGCCATTCCTCATGCACGGCCGGATGACGGAGTTCATCAACTGTCGATGAGTTTTTTGCGATTGGAAGAAGGGGTGCTTTTTCCGCAACAGAAAAAGGTGCATTTGCTCTTTGTGCTGGCGGCGGTGGACAGTGAATCCCATTTGCTGGCGCTTGCACAACTGTCGGAAATGTTATCCGATGAAGCGGAGATCGAGAAGCTCATCCAAGCACAAACCCCGGAAGAAGTTTTGCAGATGATTCACCAATATTCGAAAGGAGATGGCGTATCATGAAAATCCTGGTGGTATGCGGAAACGGACTGGGCAGCAGTTTTATCATGGAACTGAACGTCAAAAAAGCATTGAATGAATTGGGTAAAGAAGCGGAAGTGGGGCATATTGATCTGGCGACGGCCCGCTCGGAAGAGGCCGATCTTTATATCGGAGCGCAGGATATCATTACGCAACTGGATGATGGAACCCGCAACATTGTCGCGCTGGAAAACGTAATGAATCTCGAGGAAATCAAAACCAAAATCGCTCCTTATCTCGATTGACATTTTGGACAGGAAGTTGGCGATGGAAATGGAATTTTTAAATGTTTTTCTCGATATTTTGGCAACGCCTGCAATCCTTGTCGGCGTGTTTGCCTTGATCGGTTTGCTGCTTCAGAAAAAAGAGGTTTCTCAAGTCATTTCGGGAACGCTGAAAACGGTGCTCGGCTTTATTCTGATTACCGCCGGCGGCAATGTCATCATCAGTTCGCTGGATGTGTTCGGTAAAATGTTCAACCGTGCCTTCTCCATTTCGGGGGTCATTCCGAACAATGAAGCCATTGTGGCCGTTGCTCAAAGCACATTTGGGACGCAAACGGCTTTGATCATGGTTTTCGGAATGGTCATGAACCTGGTTTTGGCCCGGTTTACCCCGCTTAAATTTGTCTTTCTCACCGGACACCATACCTTGTTTATGGCTTGTCTGATTGCGGTGATTCTGTCCACGGCCGGATTGAAAGGGGCCCTGTTGGTGATTGTCGGTTCTGTGATTCTGGGGATTTTGATGGTGGTTTCGCCTGCGATTTTGTTCCCGTATGTCCGTAAAATCACGGGTTCCGACGATTTTGCCGTGGGGCATTTTGGTTCCGTGGGCTATTTGGTGGCAGGCGCCGTCGGAAAATGGACCGGGGACCCGTCAAAATCAACCGAATCGATCAAAGTGCCAAAGCAGCTGGGCTTTTTAAGGGACACGTCAGTGGCCGTTTCCCTGACCATGGCGATCCTGTTTATTGTGGTGGCGCTCTTCACCGGATCGGGGTATATAGAGTCGCAGCTTTCTGACGGACAAAACTATTTGGTGTATTCCCTGATTCAGGCTGTCACCTTTGCGGCCGGGGTCTATGTGGTGTTGGCCGGGGTGCGGATGTTGATCGGCGAAATTGTCCCCGCTTTCAAAGGATTTGCTGAAAAACTGGTGCCGGATGCCAAGCCGGCTCTGGATTGTCCGACGGTGTTCCCGTTTGCACCCAATGCCGTGATTATCGGCTTTTTATCCAGCTTTGTTGCGGGATTGGTCAGCATGTTTGTGTTGCCGCTGTTCGGCCTGCGGGTGATTGTTCCGGGACTTGTCCCCCATTTCTTTACCGGAGCGACCGCAGGGGTGTTTGGAAATGCGACCGGCGGGCGCCGCGGGGCAATCTTGGGCGCGTTTGCCAATGGACTCATCATCAGCTTTTTGCCGGCTCTGTTGTTGCCGGCGTTGGGGGACTTGGGATTCCGTGAAACCACATTTGGGGATGCCGACTTTGGCGTCGTCGGACTCATTTTGAGTTTCTTGGCAGATTTCTTTTCATAAAGGAAATATTTTAAAGGGATGCCGGTGGTTTTGGGCCGGCATCCCTTTATTGCGCAAAAAAGAAGCAACGTGGGGAAAATTGCTTATTCACAAAATATACACGAGTTTTTCGTATTGATTATTATACATTTAATGATTAAAATTTATATTAATGGAATCCGGAGATTTTTCCTTTAAAAAATAAAAATTGTCATAGAAGGATGTTCATTCCTTGTCTTTGGATGCAGGAACATACATAATTCACATGATGGAGTCAAAAGGCGTGAAGTATTTCAAAATGTGGAAATTGCTGCAAAAATGAGTCGATCGTTTTATGAGGGGGAATCATTTCATTCCCCCCCTTTCGGTTTCTTGAAAAGAAAGGAGGGAACGGCGGTTGAGTGTGATTGTCACTGTGATTTACGGTTCCGACGAAAAAAAGGACTGGGTGGATCTGGAACTTCCCACCGATGTCCCGGTCGGAGAGTTGATTCCAATCATGGTTGAAGCGCTTGAAGAACATCTGCAAAACATACAGGACCGGTTTGTTTTGGAAATCAAAAACAAAAACAGCGTTTGGGAAAAAATGGATGAAACAAAGGCGCTTCAAAACTATGGAGTCATGGACGGGTTTTATCTCCGGATTCAAAGAAAGCCGTTGGAAGAAGAAAAACATGACGATCTGGCCGAACAGCTGGGCTTGATTGAAAAAGAAGAGATCAAGGGGATTCTTGAAACTTGGAAGACCGATGGTTAAACCGGTAAAGGAGAGAAAGTGATGAGCATTATTTTTCAGAGATCGCCGAGGATCAAGGAAGAGATGCCCCGGGAAGTCATTGAGATCAGCGAACCGCCCAAAAAGCCGACGGCCCCGACTTTTTCTTACGTGCAATTAATCTTCCCCATTCTCATGACCTGTACCACCATCGGGTTGTATATTTACATGATTTCATCGGGGAAATTGGGCAATTCCAGTTGGTATATGTTTTCGATCATCTCTTCCGTTATGATGGCTTTTTCGTATATCATTCCGTTTTTCACTTATTTGTCCAACAAAAGGAAGTACAAACAAGACTTGGTCGAACGGGAGAGGAAATACCGGAATCTCTTGAAAAAATACCAAGAGGATCTGGAACAAAAGGAAAACCGGCAAGCGGAACTGCTCCGGAAATGGAATCCTTCGCCGCATGAATGCCTGAGAAGAATGCAGCGGAGAGACAGTTCCTTGTGGGAACGTTCGCCGCATGACAGCGATTTTTTGTCTTTGCGGTTGGGAAATGGCGATGTGCCGTCCACGCTGACGATCGTGGCGCCGAAACAGGATGAATACGAGCGGGAACCGCTCATCGATGAGGCCAAAGAACTGGAAAAAGAATACGGTCTCTTGGAGGACGTCCCGGTGTTGCTCCCGTTGAACAAACGGCAAGTGGTGGGGGTTGTCGGAGACCGGGATTCGATTTTAAGCACCTTCCGCAACCTGATCATTCAAATCGTGACGCACCATTCTCCGGATGAAGTGAAAATCGTCTCTTTTTATAACGAGGAAGAGGCCGATCGCTGGGATTGGATCCGGTGGTTTCCTCATGTTTGGGATGACCAGCGCCAAGTGCGGTACTTGGCATCCAATTATGAAGAAGCGCGGGAACTGGTGGATCACTTGTATGAAGTTTTGCGCCGCCGGAAACGGAACAAAAACCGGGAAATGATGGGGATGGAACTCCCTTATTATGTTTTTCTCATTTCCGACCCCGGTTTGTTGGAAGATGAAGCAATCCTGCCTTTGATTTTGAAAGAGCCGGATTTGGTCGGTGCGCGTACCTTGTTGCTTGCCGACTCCAAAGAAGTTTTGCCCATGCAATGTCAGGCCGTGCTTGAAGTGCATGAGGGAGGCGGCATCCTGAAAGAGACGAACTATACCAAGGTCGAAAAAGAAGAGGACAAATGGGAATACAAGTTTTATCCGGATCATGTTTCGTTGGAAATTGCGGATTTGTCCGCGCGGGCATTGGCTCCGGTCCGTCTGAAAGCCAACCGTTCCAATCAAATCCCGCAATTGCTGACTTTGTTCGACTTGTTGGAAGTTGAGAAGATGGAGGAAATGGATGTCAAGCGCCTCTGGGAGCGGAACCGTTTCCCCAACACGTTGCCGGTTGCGGTGGGAATGAGCGCCGGCGGGAAGAAAGTCCGCTTGAACATTCACGATAAGATCGAGCGGCAAGGACACGGTCCGCACGGGCTGATCGCCGGTACGACCGGTTCGGGAAAAAGTGAAGTGATTCAGGCTTTGATCGCGGCACAAGCGTTGAAATATCATCCGCATGATATCGCTTATCTGTTGATTGACTATAAAGGGGGCGGGATGTCCAATATTTTTGAAAATCTCCCGCACTTGGCCGGCGTGATTACCAACTTGGACGGAAATCTCATTGAAAGGGCCAAGATTTCGTTAAAAGCGGAATTGATGAGGCGCGAACGGATTTTTAAAGAGGCAGGCAACATTCAGCATATCGATGAGTATTTAAGATCGGGCTATGCCGAAGAAAATCCGCTTCCGCATTTGGTGATTATTATCGACGAATTTGCGGAGTTGAAAAAAGAGCAACCCGAATTCATGAATGAATTGATCTCGATTGCGGCTAAAGGAAGAACCTTGGGGGTTCACTTGATTTTGGCCACGCAAAAACCGGCAGGGGTTGTGGATGACAAGATTTGGAGTAACGCCCGTTTCCGCATTTGTTTGCGGGTGCAAGATGAAGCAGACAGCCGTGAAATGTTGAAAATCCCGGATGCTGCCTGGATCACCAACCCGGGACGCGGTTATTTCCAAGTGGGAAGCAATGAGTTGTTGGAATTGGTTCAATTTGCATGGAGCGGTGCTCCTTATCGCCCGGGTTCTTCGCAAAATCAAGAAGCATCCATCAAGGAAGTGCTCTTGACTGGAAGAAGAGTGGACCGCACCAAACGGACATTGTCCGTGAAGAAGAAGAAAAAAGAAGGAAGAACACAAAAACAATTGGATGTGCTGGTGGATTATTTGGCCGAACAAGCCAAAGAGATGGGGATCGAACCGGTTGGCGGCCCATGGCTCCCGCCTTTGCCCAAACAGCTCTTCTTGGAAGAGTTGCGCGGGGAAAATGCGCCCGGTTGGGACGGGAAAACCTGGCAGCCGACAGAAAACTGGCTGGAACCGGCAGTCGGTTTGTTTGACGACCCGGAAAACCAAAATCAGGATACGTTGCGCATTCCGCTGAACGAAGGCCATTTGCCGGTATACGGCATGCCGGGAACCGGTAAAACCACGTTTGTGCAAAACCTGCTGATGTCACTGGCTCTGGAACATTCGCCGGATGATGTGCATATGTACGTCTTGGATTTCGGGCGCATGTTCCGTGATTTGGCAAACCTCCCGCATATGGGAGCCATCATTCAGGATGACGAACCGGACCGGGTGAAACGCTTGTTCCGTTACCTGACGCAGGAAATGGAGCGCCGGCGGGAAAAAATCGTTGAATCCGGTGCGAAAACCTTCCAAGCTTACCGCAAGTCGGCATCGGAAAAAATTCCGGCCATCATCGTGGTGCTGGACGGGTATGTCAGCTTCAAGTCGACGTATGAGGAAGAACATCATCAATTGGAGAAATTGCTCCGTACCGGTGTGGGCTTCGGGATCCACTTCATTGTCACCATGAACCAATTGACCGACATGTTTGACCGGGTGAGAAACAACTTCTCCCTGGGGGTTTCCTTTGAACTGGCGGACCCGAGCGATTATTACTATGCGGTGGGCCGTTTAAGAACACCGCCGGTCAGTTTGCCGGAAGGACGCGGGTTTGTCAAAGGACAAGTGCCTCCGCTGGAATTCCAAAGCGCACTTCCGTCCGAAGGTGCGGATGAAATCGAGCGGTCCCGGACATTGCGGGAGAAAGCACAGCTCCTTTCGGATGCTTGGACCGGAAAACGTCCGAAAGAAATTGGTTCTCTGCCGGAAGTGGTGGAACTGCAAGAGCTGATTGTCAAACATGAAGAGAACAAGACTTCCTTGAATCCGTTGGAAGCGCCGGTGGCCATCTCCATGGATGATTTGACCCCATTTTATGTCAGTTTGAAGGACGGTCCTTACTTTGTGGTCGGAAGCCCGGTGGAAGGCGGGAAAACGTCTTTCTTGCAAACATGGATGTTATCCCTTTCCTATTTTTATTCACCGGATGAAATCGAATTTTATTTAGTGGACTTCCGCCTCGGGGATCAAGGGCTGGCCATGGTGACCGGACTTCCGCATGTGAAGGGATATGCCACTGATGAAGAGGAACTGAAGGAAGTCTTAAAGCAAATTGATGAGAAATTGAGCAAGCGCGTGAAACCGAAAGGGTTTGAAGCCGTTTTGGCTGCCGCCAATGAAAAGAAAGAGGAAGGCCCGGCGATTGTACTGGTGATCGACGATGCCGATTACTTCAGCAAACGGATGAATAACTTTGATCTTCAAAATCAGCTGAACCAAATTGCAACGCAGGGACGGAGCAAAAACTTCTACATCATCATCTCCGGAACTCCTTCAAACTTCCCGTACAGCAGTGATAACTGGCTGGCGGAAGTGAAATCCATGGAAACCGGGTTTTTGTTTGCAAGTCTGGAACCGAACGATTTGTCGTTCTTCAAGATTCCGACATCGGAGTCGAGGGCTTATTCCATGGGGCCGGTTCAGCAAAGCTTGCGGGCCGGTGAAGGGTATTTTGCAAAACGGCGTTACACCAAAGTGAAAGGAGCGCTTCCTTATTCAGGGGAATGGACGCCGGTTACTTGGACGGAACGGATAAAACAGCGTTGGCCGTCTGTTGAAAAAAGCCCGTCTGAAAGTGTTGATGAACATAATTAACTACTTTTCATATAAAAAACAAAAGGAAGAATATTGCTATAACAATAATTTTTGTATATAATTTCAATGTATATATTTTGGCATTCATGAAAGGAGTTTTACGGAATGGCTCAAATTCAAATTGATCCGGATCACGTGGAACAAGTTGCAAAACAATTCCAAGCAAAACGTCAAGAAAGCGAACAAATCATCCAACACTTGAAAAGCCAAATCACCGGCCTTGAAGGTCAATGGAAAGGTATGACCAAAGAACGTTTCTTCTCCGATTTCCAAGAAGCTGAACAAAACATGAAAAACTTCACCTTGCTCTTGGAAAACATTTCAACCGCATTGACCCAAATCGCCACCAAATTCCGTCAAACCGACCAAGCTTAATGGGATTTGGGACAGGCAGATCCGATTTCCATCGGATCTGCTTTTTTTATGCAATTAAAAAACCTCCGGCAATACCGGAGGCTTTCATTCTTTCTTGGGAGAATCCGGCTGGTGATAGATGCCTTCCATCTCCCATAAGGATTCCATGTTTTTCAGGTGGCGGGTGACTTCGGCTTTGTTCATCCGTGCGGCCGCCGTCAGAAGTGCGTTGATCAAGCTTAACGGGGCAACAAAGGAGTCCAGAAACGACGGCAGGTTGCTCGCGGCCACCAAACACAAATCCGAAACGCCGGCCAATGGGGAGCTGTGTGCGTCCGTAATGGCCAAGGTCGGCACGTTTCTTTTCCTGACGAATTGCATGGCTTGGATCGTTCGCGAGGTGTAACGGGGAAAACTGATGCCAATCACCAGGTCTTTTTCCGTCAGGGTGGACAATTTTTCAAACATGGTGTCCGATTCGGTGATCAACTCTGCATGCTTTTTTAACAGTTGCAAGTAGAAGGTGAGAAAAAAGCCCAATGAGTGGGAACTGCGGAGAGCGACCACCGTGATGGTATCAGCTTGATGGATTTGTTTGGCCGCCTCACCGAAGACTTTGGCATCCAGCATTTGAATTGTTTGGTTGAGATTAGCGATGTCGTCGTTCAGGATTTCATAAGCGATCCGCTGCTCCTCGGGATAAATGTCACCGGCCAGATCCAATCTCTCCACGGTGGTGATCCGTTTTCGCAGTTGCTCTTGCAAACTGTGCTGCATATCGGTGAATCCGGAATAGCCGAGGAAAGTGGAGAAGCGGATAATTGTGGCTTCCCCCACTCCCGCCCGTTCTGCCAGTTTGGCCGTGGTCAAAAAAGCGGCAGTATCCGGATTGTTTTCGATATAGCGGGCGATTTTGCGCTGGGCTTTGCTCATCTGACTGCTCTTCTGGCGAATTCTTTGAAAAATGTCCGATTGTTTTGTCAAACCATCATCTCCTGTTTGATCAGTTTCAAAACCCCCTTTTCAAATTGTTCCAGGGTTTCATCCATGATTTCCGGGGTGTGTGCCACGGAGGTGGAAAAGCGGTTCAGGGGTTTTACATAAATCCCCTGTTCCAATAAGAAACCATCCAATTTTTTGCGTAAGTCACGATTGGAGTTTAACACATCGTAAACTTGTCGGACAGGACGGTCGGTAAACACCAGATTAAAGATGCTGCCCACCCCCACCGTTTTGCCGTTGAGACCGTGGCGGTTCAAGATTTCCTCCATTCCGCTCCGCAAACGCAAAGTATTCTCTTCCAAAGCTGAATAAACATTCTGGTTTTCCAAAAGTTGCAGCGTGGCCCATCCGGCTGCAAGGGTTAAGGGATGACCGTTGTGTGTCCCGCTGTGAAACAAAGGTTTTTCACCGGCATTACCCGATTCCATGGACAAGATGTCCGTTCCACGGGTGGGGGAGCATAAATCCAGGATGTCTTTTCGTCCCCCGACCACGCCGACCGGAAAACCGCCGCCCAACACTTTGCCCAGTGTGGTCAGATCGGGGGAGACCCCGTAATAGCCTTGCGCTCCCGCCAAGCTGACGCGAAAACCGGTTTTGATCTCATCAAAGATGAGCACCATGTTCCACTCCCGGGTCACTTCCCGGAGGCCTTTTAAAAATTCCGGATCCGGCGGGATGTATCCGGCTTGAACCGGTTCCAGGATCACGGCACCGATCTCCGCGTGATGCTTCCGGAGAAATTCGGCGGTCCGATCCAGATCATTAAAAGGGAGAACCAGTGTGTTCGCCACAATGTCTTCAGACAATCCGTAAGAATCGGAGGTGGTGACGGGCATGGCATCGGAAACGGAGTTCGAGGGATGGACATTGATCAAAACTTGGTCGAAACTGCCGTGATAATGCCCGTCAAACTTGACGATTTTCTTTTTGCCGGTCCATGCGGTTGCCAGCCGGATGGCCAAAAGGGTTGCTTCCATCCCGGAATGGGTATAGCGGACTTTCTCAATTCCGGGATACAGGTCAGCCAGGTGTTTGGCCATTTTTTGTTCCAAAGCGTGGGGGGTTCCAAACGAAGTGGTTCCCCATTGGTTCAAAACCGTTTGGATCGCACGGTTGACGGCCGGATGACCGTGTCCCAAAACAAGGGCTCCGTAACATAAGTTGTAGTCAATATAACGGTTTTTGTCTATATCCCATACATAAGCCCCGTCAGCTTTTTCCATCATGATCGGATAAGGTGAAAAATATTTGATATTGGCGGTCACACCCCCGGGCAACCATTCGCAAGCTTCTTGATAAGCCCGGGCGGAGCCGGAAGTTTGTTTTACAAAGGAAGAAGTGAACATCACGTGCACCTCGCTCAGAAATATTTACTCCATATAAATTAATAAAAAGAGTATATACTCCATTTTTCATACAATGGAGCACTTGTAAAACCGGAAGAAGAACGAAAAGGAGTGGGAAATCCGGTAAAAACGGCGTTTTGATCCGGAAAACTCCTGCTGTCTTTGGATTCTGCACAAAAAAACATGTCTTGCCGACATGTGGAGGGATCGCATTATTCAATTTGCCGGTTTAAATATTCCTGCAGAATGATTTCCAGCTGTCTTCCTGCCGGCATCCGCCAGTCTTTTTGCATCCGGGCGGCGGCTTCCAAAACGTTGGTCAGCAACACGCCCGCGGATTGCAATTGCTGGCTGACCATCCATATGCCGCCGGCGGTATGGGAGCAGGAAACGTCCATCAGGGCGTAAGAGGTGTAACCGTGTTGGACGGCAGTGGCGGCCGGCAGGGTTAAACTGATCTCTGCAATGGCTCCGGCCCAGAAAAGGTTTCTTTTTCCGGCTTGCCGGATGGTGCCGGTAAAACAGGAGTCATCCCAGGGGTTGACGGTGGTACGGGAAATGATGACGGGTTTGGAATGCAGTTTTCTCCATTCGGGGATGAGCGAGGCATCCGATAACCCCAAGCTGCCATAGGTCATGATGACAGGCAGATGGAACAGGTTGATCACTTGGATCAAGGTTTTCAGGTTGTCCCGGATCTGTGTGTTTTCCGGAACCAAAGGCTCAAGATAGTCGTTTAAGATCACCAGGCTGTTTTTCGGATCCGGCATTTCGGTTTGCCGGTTGAAACCGTTCCGGTTTACCGGCTTAGGCCTGCCCGTCCTGAAAAACGGCTGATTCTCATAGTGCACTTCATGATGAACTTCATGATGGACTTCGGTAAACCGGTTTCCATCTCGGGTGGTGGAGGTGGTTGAATGCTTTGGATACATAGAGATCCCCTTTGCCTCAGGATGTTCATTTATATGTATGCAATAGCCGGCAAAAAAGCAACGCATCGGATGGTCCCTGACGCAATCAACCGGATAAAAAATCATTTTTTTAATGTATTTTGACAAAAATGAAACATTTTTTCGGTATATTATATATTGTCCTACTGATACGAAAAGGGGGAATGATCATGAAACGTTATTGGTCTGTCGTGATGGCTTTTGTCTTCATTTTCTCCATTTCTTTGTCCCAACCGGTTTTTTCCGCGCCGGATTTGTCAGTCCAACCTTCCGTAACGTATGAAGCTGAAGCGGCGGACACTGTCGTGACGGTTTCTGCAAAGATTGCGGAGCTTCGCGGATATGATTCGGATTATGAACATCAACAAATTCTGGTGAATAATATCAATGTGTTGGATATTGAAAATGGAAATGCAAGTGACATTCCCAGCCGGGCGTTTGTCGCGATTCGCATCGATGAATCGGGAATCGGCAGTGAAATCCCCAATCTTCGCGTCGGGGCTTCGATCGTGATCAAAGGGGAATTCATTCCGGAGGATGAAGCGTATAAAACGCCGGATAACTGCTGTGATGCCGTCATTCATTTCACCCATGACCCGGTCGGATATGTTCAATATGACGGGGTGACTTACCGCTAAGCCTGAAAGAAACCGTTTGTTAGACAATTTTTTAAATCAATCAATCCGATTTTCGGGAGGATGGTATGTCCCGTTTCAGGGAATATTGTCCTCCCGTTTTTCACATTCATGATACTCTGTATGTGATAAATTATTTGAATCATGAACGGAAAGGAATTCACTGAGGCCTTCCCAAAACGTTGAAAGGATTCTTGCTGAGTGAAGAAACAAAAAAGGACATAACACGCAGGCACTGTATGCCACCTGTTATGTCCTTGCATCGGGTTTCTCTTTTTGGCTGAGGTTGGTTTCTTTTTAGAAAATAAGGAGTTTAATAAACAAAATCGCGGCAAACGGAATAAAAAAGGGGAAGAAAAAAGATGCCTTCAGTTGTGAGTCTCTGCTTTTTCTGAGTGGTTTGAAGTAGATGCCGCCCTTGCTTACCCCGGTGATCATACCGGTGATGGTGTGTCCGCTGATCAGTTTGATCCGCACGATTTTCCCCTTGTACAAACGGCTTTTCTTTAACCAATGTTTTTTGGCGGGCATAGAATCTCTCTCCTTTCTTTTCTTTATCATCATATGGAAAAAAGGAGAGACAGACAGGGCGTGTACCTTTGTGCAGGAAGAAAAAGGGATGCATCATTTTAACGAAGAATATCTTTTTTAAGAACACAGCAGGATTTTTCCGGAAAGGATGACACACGTGAAGGATTCTCAACTGAAACAGCTCCGGCTTTTTGCTTTTCCTTATGCAGGCGGCTCGGCAAATATTTATCATGACTTGAAATCATATTTGCCGGTGGAAGTCGACTTTTGCCCGGTGGAATTGCCGGGACGCGGACGCCGGTTGACCGAACCGCTTTGTGAGGATATGGCTTGCCTGGTGGAAGATGTTTGCCGGCAAATCAAGGGACAACCCGATCTCCCTTTTGCATTTTTTGGATATAGCATGGGGGCATTGCTCGCTTATGAGTTGGCCGTCCGGTTTCAAAAAGAAGGAAAACCCCCGGTTGCGCTTTATGCAGCGGCCTGCCGTGCGCCGCATTTGCCGCGCCGGGAGCAGAACCCCGGCGATTTATCTGATGATGAAGCATTGATCAAAAAACTGCGCGAATTAAACGGGACACCGGAAGAAGTCTGGCAAAATCCGGAGTTACTGGAGATTGTGCTACCGATTTTGCGCGCTGATTTTTCGGTGGTCAGCCGCTATGTTCATAAACCGGCAGCTCCCCTTTCGTGTCCGGTCATTGCTTTTGGAGGCGAGCGGGACCCGGATGTTTCCGAAGAAGCACTGCTTGAGTGGGAACGGCATTCGAACGGTTCGTTCCGCCATTACATCTATCCGGGAGACCATTTTTTTATCCATGGAAACAAAGATGACTTTTTCAAGACGTTGAGCCGGGAACTGAATCGCGTCATCAAGGAGAAAGTAAACGGATAAAGGAGCGGTTGTCGTTGCAAAAGCAGGACTCATGGATCCCCGGAAGGGTCTGGGTTTATCAAACGCCGGTATCAGCGGCGGTCCCGGAGCTTGCCGTTCTGTTGAATCATACCGAATTAAAACGGTTTCGTTCATACCAAAAGGAAGAAGATCAAAAACGGTCGCTTTTGTCTTTTGCTTTGCTGCGTTTGTTGTTGTCCCGGATCACCGGGAAAGATCCGCGAAAGATAAAGATTTCCCGGGATTGTCCTTCTTGCGGAAAGCCCCACGGTAAGCCGCGGGTGACAGATGAAGGACCCGTTGAAGTGAATATTTCACATTCAGGCAAATGGGTGCTGACCGCCATTGCCTTTCACACTCCGGTCGGCATCGACATTGAACAAATCCATCCCGAACTGGTTGAAAGTGAGATGGTGAAAAGGGTGCTTTCCGCAGAGGAAATGAGCGAATGGGAGAAATTACCCCCGGGGGAAAGAAAAGAGGCATTTTACCGGTACTGGACATGGAAAGAAGCGATCTTGAAAGCGACCGGAGAAGGGTTGGCGGTTCCGATGACCCGCTTGACGGTGACCAACCGGGATGGTTCCCCGCAGTTAACCCGGTGGGAAGGCCGTGAAGACCGGGTCGGTCAAATCCGTTGTCACCCGCTGGAAGTGGATCCGCAATATGCCGCTTGTCTGGCCGTGATCGGACGCGCTGAAGAAGTTCTTCTCAGGCAAGGGGAAGAAATCATACAAGCATGGTTAAAAAATCAAAACGCATGGACTGCCCGTTGATTTTCACGGGCTTTTTTATCATGAAGAGAATTTCCCGGACATGGAACATGAAGAAATCGCTGGATTGGCAGGGATGATGATGGAGTGGATACAAATCGGGCCCATGTTGCTTCGCTTGGAGTGGCTTGTGTTTTTTGTGGGCGGAGGTTTGGGAATGGCATTGTCAAGATGGTTGGCGATCAAGAAGAAATTGGAGCCGGCTTGGGATTTGGATATTATCCTCCAGGCGATTGCCATGGGAATGTTGGTTTGGAAATTAAGTGCGGTGATCTTGGAACCTTCATTGTTTTTAAAATATCATTGGACCATTGTTTACTTGCCTCCTTCCGGAAACGGGGATTGGTTGGGGGTATTGATTGCACTTGTCTATTTGGGAATTTATTTTTTCCGGTTGAAAAAACGGATGCGCCGTGGATGTTTGGACCTGTCCGGCATTTTGATGGGAGTCGTACTGGCGGTGAATCAATGGATCCGCGTCTTTTGGGATGGGGATTGGAGCCTTCAGTGGATTCATTTGCCGGCGGCGGTCCTGCACAGCATGATTTTGTACTGGCTTTGGAGGCAGGGGCAGAGAAAAATGGGAACGGGAGAAGTGTTTGCTGATTTTTTGGCTTTTTCCGGATTGGTTTTGTTCGCCGGTTCCTTTCCGGTGTTTTCCCCGGATCCCGGGCTGTTTTTTGTAAAAACCGAATGGCTGGGCTTTTTCATGACCATTGCCGGACTCATTTTATACTTCATGCTCGATCAAGACAAAGGGGAAAACCGCTTGTAAGACATTGTGCGAAAATGACACGGCCCGGCCCGTTCATCCGGATAATCGGGAAGGATGTGTTGGTTTCGGAAAAAGTTTGATCGTTCAGGGTGATTTAATTTCGCGATGAATGATTTTATTTTAATTGTTGATAAAATAAAGTATTTATGTTATCCTGAAAAAAACGATATCTCGTTTTTCAGGGGGAGTCTGTCACCGGCAGGCTCCCTTTATTCTTTTTGACTTAATTTTTAAAAAACTTGAGGGGTGAGGTGGAGAAACCATGTTTTTTGTCCAATTGCTGCTTATTTTGGTTGCAACAAAATTGGCAGGCGATTTGAGCACCCGGATCGGACAGCCGGCCGTTTTGGGGAAATTGATCGTCGGTGTGATTTTGGGACCGGCGGTGCTGGGATGGATTGAAGAGAGCGAAATGATCCATCAAATGAGCGAAATCGGTGTGCTCTTGTTAATGTTCTTGGCCGGTCTGGAAACCGATATTCATGAGTTGAACAAAAGCCGCACCTCTTCTCTTGCCGTGGCGGTGGGGGGAGTGATTCTCCCGTTGGTCGGAGGATATCTGATTGGAACCTGGTTCGGGATGGAACCGTTTACCTCTTGGTTTTTAGGTGCGCTGTTTTCGGCAACTTCGGTCAGCATCACGGTTCAGACGTTGCGGGATCTTGGAAAGTTGCAAACCAAAGAAAGTGTTACCATATTGGGCGCGGCCATTGCCGATGATGTCATTGTGGTGGTGCTGTTGGCCTTTTTGATGAGTTTTTCCGGATTGCAGGATGTCAGCCTCGGATTGGTGATCGGTCAAAAAATCTTGTTCTTTGCCCTGATTATCTTGCTGGGATGGAAAGTCGTTCCGTGGGCCATGAAATGGATGACCCGCATTCGCGCATCCGAAATTGTGGTCAGTTCCGCATTGATGATTTGCTTCGCCTTTGCCTTTATGGCGGAAGAAATGGGTGTTGCCGGAATCATTGGCTCTTTTGCGGCCGGCCTTTCTCTGTCGCAAACCAAAGTACGCCATGAAATTGAGGAAAAATTGAATCCGATTGCTTATTCCGTGTTTGTTCCGATCTTCTTTGTGAGCATCGGCTTGCCGGTGACGTTTGACGGGCTCGGCAATCAAATCGGACTGATTGTGACGCTTTCCATCATGGCTGTTTTGTCCAAATGGATCGGTTGCGGACTGGGAGCCCGTTTGACCGGATTTAACACCGCTTCTTCCATCAGCATTGGTTCCGGCATGATTTCACGCGGGGAAGTGGCTTTGATCATTGCGTCCCTCGGATTGAGTCAGCATCTGTTGCCCGCCGAATGGTATACATCCACGATTTTGGTTGTGATTTTGACCACCATCATCACACCGCCGTTGTTGAAAATCACCTTCCAGAAAATGACGCCTTCCAAAAAAGAGAAACCCCGGCAAGAAGCACTTGCTTCCAAATGAATCCCATGTCAGGCCCCTTGATCCGGTAAGGAACAGAGGGGCTTTTTTATGCCGGATGGATGATGGGATTTTTAAATAAATAATTTTCAAAAAAGTTAACTTTTACATAAATAAATATGTTATATTTTTGAATATATAT